>JAYUXQ010000952.1:0-8126 GCA_043752905.1 Nannocystis sp.
TCGAGGCGTTGCACGCCGCGCGGCAGTTCGCCGCGCGGGCGCTGGCGGAGGCCCTGCGCGAGCCGCTGCTGCGGGTCTACGAGGCCGGTGTCCCGCACGACGCGAGCGAGCGCGCGAAGGTCGACGCCCGCCGCCTTCGCAACCTCGCGCTCGCGTATCTGGTCACCCTCGGCGAGCCGGCGCTGGTCGATCTCGCGGCGAAGCAGTTTCGCGAGGCCGACAACATGACCGACGGGCAAGAGGCGCTGGCGGCCCTCATCGATCACGGCGGTCCGGTCCGCGAGGCGGCCCTGGCCGAGTTCCACGCCCGCTGGGCGGCCGACCCGCTGGTGCTCGACAAGTGGTTCACGTTGCAGGCGATCTCTGGCCACCCCGACACGCTCGAGCGGGTGCTCGCGCTCGCCGATCATCCCGACTTCAACCTGCTCAACCCCAACCGGGCCCGCTCGCTGCTGGTCAGCTTCGGCGCGAGGAACCAGTTCCACTTCCACGACCGCAGCGGCCGCGGCTACACGTTGCTGGCCGACAAGGTCATCGCCCTCGACCCGCATAATCCCCACGTCGCGGCCCGCCTGGTCGCCGCGTTCAATTCCTGGCGCCGCTTCGACGCCGGCCGGCAACAAATGATGCGGACCCAGCTCGGGCGCATCGCCGGCCAGCCCGGCCTGTCGAAGTCGGTCCAGGAGATCGTCGGCCGCGCCCTCGCCCCCGCGGCCTGATGACCGCGTGATACCGTCGCTGGCATGACCGTCGCACCGCTCTCCATGGCCATCACGAGGGCCCTCGTGACGACCCTCGTGATGGCGCTCCTCGGGCCCTGCCTCGCCTGCAAGAAGTCGGGGAGCGCCGAGCCCCCGTCCTCCGAGTCCAACGCGCCCGCGAAGACGGCCAGCGCCGACGACGGCAAGCTCGAGGACCCCGAGGAGTCGCCCTACCTCGACGTCTCCAACTTCAACGCGATGGTCGAATCGCACCACCCCGAGATCGTCGCCTGCTACCGCGAGACCGCGGGCAAGGCCGCCGACGCGCCGATGGGCCGCGTCAAGACGACCCTGGTGATCGACGCCGATGGTCGCGTCAAAAAGACCGACCTCGACGCCCAGCGCAGCACCCTCAAGGACCCCGCGCTCGACGCCTGCATCAAGGAGAAGGCCGCCCAGTGGCGCTTCAACATCAGCCTCACCGGGGCAGACACGCCGATGCCCTACACCTTCGACTTCAGCGAGGGCGGGCTGCTGGGGTCTCGCTGAGCGGGTGGGCTCAGGGCCGCGCGAGCATCGACTCGACGCACTGATATGCGGCCGGACGGCCCCAGTCGCGCACGTTGATGAACGCATGCACGAGCTGTCCGGCGCGGTCGATGAAGTAGGTGTCGGGCAGCTTGTCGGTGCCGAACGCCTTCTGCACGTCCTGCTTCGGGTCCCACAGCACCTTGACCCGCGTGTCGCGGAGGGTCATGCGCTCGAGGAAGGGTTGGATGAGCGCGGGGTCGCTGTCGACGCTGATCGCAAGAATGACGATCTCGTCGCGGCCGGCGAAGCGCTCGGCGAGGCGGTCGAGCTGTGGCCACTCGCGGATGCACGGCTCGCACCAGGTCGCCCAGAAGTTGACGATGACGAGCTTGCCGGCGAAGTCGGCGAGCGCCACCGGGGCCCCCGCGAGGTCCTGCACCGCGAACGCGGGCGCCGGACCCGTGCGCGGCGAGGGCTCGAGCGAGCGACACGGCGCCGACGCCTGCGAGCGCAGCGCGGGCATCAGCGAGGCGGCGAAGAAGAACACCAGCAGCCCACCGATCAGCACAAAGACCACGTGCGCGACCACGCCGAGCCCCGTCAGGCCCGCCGGAGCGGGCGCGGTAGGGTCGAGGCCGTCGAGCTCCGGAATGTCTGCTGGGTCGGCCATGGGTAGGTTCGCGGGCTCAGGCGCCGGGCTTCTCCTCGGCGGTCTCCATCAGCTTGTCGTAAACCTGGGCGCGCGGGGTGCCGGCGTCGATCAACTTCTGCGCGGCGGCCTTGCCCTCGTCGACCAGGCGGGCGAACTCGCTAAACGGCTGCGCGCCGGACAGGAACCGGCCGTTGACGAAGAACGCGGGGGTGCCGTTGACGCCGACCTTGCCGGCGAGCGCCTCGTCGTCCTTGATCATCTGCTCGATGTCGGCGGCCTCCATGTCGATCTCGAACATCCCGGTGTCGAGGCCGAGCGCCTGGGCGTAGCCGATCAGCTCGGCCTTGCCGAGCGCCTTCTGGTTCTCGAACAGGCGGTCGTGCATCTCCCAGAACTTGCCCTGGCGATGGGCCGCGAGCGCGGCCTTGGCGGCCGGGCGCGCGTCGGCGTGGAACGACAGCGGTCGCTGGCGGAACACCACGCGCACGTCGTTGCCGTAGGTCGACTTGACCTCGTCCATCGACGCGTTGACGCGGCTGCAAAACGGGCACTCGAAGTCCGAGAACTCGACGATCGTGACGAGCGCGTCGTCCGGGCCGAACTGCGGGCGAGCGTCGACCGGGACCTTGTAGGTCTTCTCCGGGTCGGGCTCGCCGGGCCGGCGGGCCCGCTGCGCCTGCGATCCACCGCCGCCGCGGGTCGCCTTGGCGTCCTTCATCAGCTCGGCGTAGACCTGCGCGCGCGGGGTGCCGGCGTCGACCAGCGCCTTCACGGCCTTGAGCTCGTACGCGAAGACCTGCTTCCACTGGTGCGCCGGCAGGGCGCCGCTGTAGTTGTGGCCGTTGACCAGGAAGTAGGGCGTGCCGCTGAGGCCGGCCTTGCCGCCCGCCTCGTGGTCGCTGTCGACGGCGGCGCTGGCGGCCGCGCTCTTGCGGTCGAGCTCGAACTTCGCGACGTCGAGGCCGATCTGCTTCGCGTACTCCGAGAGGTCGGCGTCGCCGAGCTTCTTCTGGTTCTCGAACATCTTGTCGTGCATCTCCCAGAACTTGCCCTGCTGCTGCGCGGCCCAGCCGGCGCGCGCGGCCGGGGAGGCCTGCGCGTGCCCGGCGAGCGGGAAGTGCTTGAAGATCAGGCGGACGTCGCCCTCGTAGGAGTCCATCGCCGACTTGAGCGGCTCGGACACGCGAGAGCAGTACGGGCACTGGAAGTCCGACCACTCGACGATCGTGATCAACGCGTCGTTCGGGCCGATCTGCGGCTCGTCGCCACGCAACTCGGCGCGGAAACGGACGCCCTCGGTGAGGTCGGGCCCCTTGCCGAACCAGCCGGACCAGGTCTCCTGGACCCATGGCTTGATCCACTGGCCGGCATAAAAACCAATGCCGAGGGTGGCGGCGAAGCCGAGGACGACCAGCGCGATCGAGCCCGCGGACCGCTTGTCGCCGGACTCGGGAGCAGGGTTGCGGGGAGCTTCGGGTCTTGTGTCGCTCATCGGAGTGCCCCCTCGGATACCTGGGAAAGTGTCGCAGCACAAGCGGCCGGCCCGATACGGGGCGGTCGCAGGGTTCTCTCGACGGCCGGGACTGCGGGCCCGGACGCCGGCCCGGGGCGAGCAGCGCTCACCCTGGGTCGACTCACATCACGCGTACGAGCGTACGCGTGATGACGCGTGATGACGCGTCATGCATGACGCATGACGGGCGCGCCGTCTCCGGAGCGCCACGTCGTCACTTCACTTCATGCTCACTTGGCGCCCGGGGGCAGCTGGCCCGTGGCGCCTGGCGCCATCTTGCCGGCGGCGCCGGTCGGGGGGACGCCCGGGGCACCCGGCTTGGCCGCGCCACCGGCGGCCTTGGCCGCGGCGGCCTCCTTCTTCTGGGTCGCCTCGAAGCCGCCGTTGAGCTCCTCCTCGAAGACCGCCTTGAAGCGCTCGAAGGGCTGGGCCCCGCTGAGCAGGCGGCCGTTGATGAGGAAGCCGGGGGCGCCGCGGACTTCCATCTTGGAGCACTCGGCCATGTCGTCCTTGACGCGCTGGGCGGTGCCGGCGTCGGCGTAGTCGCGCTCGAACTTGGTCACGTCGATGCCGATCTGCTTGGCGAAGCCCTTGAAGTCGTCGTCGGTGCGCTTGGTCTTGTCGGCGAACAGCAGGTCATGCATCTCCCAGAACTTGCCCTGGTTCTGGGCCGCGATCGCGGCGCGGTGGGCCGGCTCGGCCATCTTGTGCATCGGCAGCGGGTAGTTACGGAAGTAGACCGCCACCTTGTCGCCGTACTCCTTGACGATCTGCGTGACGGTGTCGGCGCCGCGCTTGCAGAACGGGCAGTCGAAGTCCGAGCACTCGACGATCGTGATCTTCGGGTTCTTGAGGTTGCCCTTGCCGGCGAGGCCCTTGATGTTGACGTCGCGGCGCTTGAAGTCGGCGGCCGGCGGCGGCGGCGGGACCTTGAGCTCGGTCTCGAAGCCCTTGATCATCTCGTCGTAGGCCTTGTCCTTGGCGACCTTCTTCTCGGAGATGAACTTCTCGGCCTTGGCCTTCTCCTCCTTGATCAGCGCGTCGAACTGCTCGAAGGGCTGGGCGCCGGAGAGGAAGCGGCCGTTGACGAAGAACGCGGGCGTACCGTTGGCGCCGAACTTGCCGGCGACGGTCTCGTCCTCCTTGACCATCTGCTCGAGCTTGGGGTCGGCGTAGTCCTTCTTCCACTTCTCGATGTCGATGCCGGGGATCTGCGACGCGTAGGTCTCGAGCGACTTGTCGTCGAGCGCCTTCTGGTTGACAAACAGCGCGTCATGCATCTCCCAGAACTTGCCCTGCTGGCCGGCGGCGAGGGAGGCCTTGGCGGCCGGACGGGCGCGGTCGTGGAAGCTCAGCGGGAGCTGGCGGAACACGACGCGGACGTCCTTGGGGTAGGTCTCCTTGATCTGCTTCATCGTCGGGTTGACGCGGCTGCAGAACGGGCACTGGAAGTCGGAGAACTCGACGATCGTGACCAGCGCGTCGGCCGGACCGAAGGCCGGGCGGCCGTCGGCGGGCACGGCGTAGTTGACGGCCGGGTCGGGCGCGCCGGCGCGCGGCTTGTTCTCCGCTGGCGGCTCGGTGCGCTTGTCCTTGGCGGCCTTCATGATGCGCGCGTAGATCTCCTCGCGCTTGGAGCCGTCCTTGATCAGCTGCTCGGCGGCGGCCTTCTCCTCGTCGATGAGCTTCTTGAGCCCCTCGATCGCACGCGGCGCGCCGCGCTGCCACTTGCCGTTGATGAAGAAGCTCGGGGTGCCGCGCACGCCGTACTGCTTGCCCATGTCGAGGTCGGCGGTGACCTTGGTCTTGAAGGTGCCCTTGTCGAGCGCCTCCTTGAACTTGGTCATGTCGAGCTTGAGCTCCTCGGCATACTTCTCGACGTCGGCGCGGGTCATCGCCTTCTGGTTCTTGAACAGCAGGTCGTGCATCTCCCAGAACTTGCCCTGGTCGTTGGCGGCCAGCGCCGCCTCGGAGCCCATCTGGGCGTCCTTGTGCATCGGCAGCGGGAACTGCTTGAAGACGATGCGCAGGTCGTTGGCGTAGGCGGGGTCCTTGACGACCTCGTGCAGCATGTCGCCGAACTTCGAGCAGAACGGGCACTGGAAGTCGGAGAACTCGACGATCGTGACGAGGGGGGCCTCGGCGCCGGTGTACGGGTCCTGGTCGCCGTAGGTGACGCGGAAGCGCTCGCCCTGGATCTTCGCGGTCAGCGAGTCATCGACCTGTTCCATGGTGATGATCTTGCTGGCGCCGGCCGGGGCTGCGGCCTCCGCGGTCTCGTCGGCCTTCTTGCCGCCGCGGTTGCCGGTGCAGCCGGTCAGGGAGGAGGTGGTCAGGGCCAATGCCGTGACGAGGAAAATAGGGAGGCTGATGGTCTTCATGGTGTTGTCTTCTCGGTTCAAGGCGAATCAGGGTTCGGGAGCGGGCTGCCCTCGCGCGTGCGCAGGGTGTCGACCAGCGCGGCGGGCGGGATGCCCTCGGCCAGCAGGGTTTTGGCCGTCACAAGTTCGGCGTCGATGTCGGCGGCCAGAGCGTCGACGCCGCGGTAGCCGCTGACAAAGCGGCCGTTGAGGAAGAAGGCCGGCGTGCCGTCGAGGCCGAGCCGGCGAGCGAGCAACATGTCGTCACGCACGCGCGCCGCGGCGGCCGGGCCGTCGAGGTCGGCGAGGAAGCGGGCCTCGTCGAGGCCGAGCGCGCGGGCGACATCGAGGAAGGTGCCGCGGCCGAGGCCCTGCACCTCCGGGGCGAGCAGGCGCTCGCTGTAGGGCCAGAACTGGCCCTGGAGGCCGGCGGCGATCGAGGCCCGCGCGGCTCCGTCGGCGGCGCGGTGGATCGGCAGCGGCAGGTGACGGAACACGATCCGGAGATCGGTGGGGTACCGGCGTGGGAGGTCCTGGAAGGCCTCGGCGGCGCGCCGGCAGTAGGGGCACTCGAAGTCCATGAAGGCGACGAGCGTGACGGTGGCGCTCGCCGGGCCGAGCGAGGGGGCCCCGGGATCGTCGGCGACCGGGTAGCGGCGGCCGGTCTCGGCCCTCGCGAAGTCGAGGGGGAGCTGGCTGAGGTCCTCGGCGAAGCGCCCGGCGAGCTCCTGGCGCGCGGCCTCGGCGGCGGTGTCGAGCTCGATCGGCGCGTGCACGGCCTCGGCCTGGAACGATGCGTGGAGATCTGACCGCGGCGTGCCGGCCTGCACGCGCGTGCGCGCCTCGGCGATCTCCTCGTCGAGCAACGCGTGCCAGCTGGCCTCGTCGCGGTAGCCGACGACCGGGCGGCCGTTCACGAGCGCGACCGGTGCGAAGTAGATGCCGAGCTCGACCGCCTGCCGGCGGTGCTGGACCCGCTGGCCGCTGAAGGTGCCGAGGTCGAGGTCGTCGAGGAAGCGCGGGACATCGAGGCCGAGCGCCTCGGCCTGGGCCTTGAGGGCGGTCCGCTCGAAGCGCATGTCACGGAGCAGGGCCCGGTGCATGTCCCAGAACTTGCCCTGCGCGCCGGCTGCCAAGGCGGCCTCGGCGGCCCGCTCGCCATCGCCGAAGCCGGGCACGGTGAGGCTGCGGAACACGACCCGCAGGTCGTCGCCGTAGTCCTCGATCAGGTGGTCGAGGACCTGCCAGCTGCGCGCGCAGGGCGGGCAGGCGTAGTCGGAGAACACGACGACGGTGACGAGCGGCTCGCTGCCGCCGAGGGCGTGGTCCTCGGGCGTGAGGGTGACCTGGTGGCGCTGCCGGGGCACCGGCGGGGTCAGGGGGGAACCGGGGGTCCCGGCGGGCACGTCCGCGCCCGTGTGGGCGTCCGTGGGGTTCCCCGTGCAGCTCGTCAGGGCGAGCCCAAGGAGGGTGGAGAACAGGTTTTTGGATCGCATTGCGGACCGTCTCGAACAGGCGTTCGGAGCACCGAACGAGCAGGTGGCAGGCACCTGCACCTCTCCGGGACGGGCCCTCGCGTGGCGAGGGAGGCGGCTTTGCGGCGTTTGAAAAAACGGCCGACGAGCGATCGCCCCGGAGCACTACGCGAGCATGGCGCGTGGCGGCGGGGGGATCGGTCGGCTGGCGTGCGAGGTCGGGTCGGGGCCGTCGCGCGGGCGAAGCACGCGAAGGCGGGCCGGCAGCGGCGCGAAGCTGTCATCGTGAATGGCGAGCAGGCCCGCGGCGCCCGCCGGAGCGAGTCGCGGACCCGTCGGCGGTGGCAGGCCACCCTCGTGGACCTGGCCGCAGTCTTCCCGGTACGGGTCGCAGACCTCGCGCGAGTACAGCTGCTCGAGCAGGCGGGAACAGGTCCCGCGAGACATCAACAGCATCGCCGGGTCACTGACGAGGCCGGCGAGCAGGTCGCCGCCACACAGGACATCGTCCTCGCCGTCGTCGTCCCCGCAGATGCCGACCCCACCGAGCAGGTCGAGCAGGCGCGCGTGCAGGTCCGACTGGTTGGCCTCGGCCTCGACCTGGACGGAGGCCGGGGCCGCTGGCGCGGATGCAGCCAGGACCACATACGTGCTGACGCCGATCCAGAGGAACAGCGCGAGCAAGCAGCGGAGCAGTGTGCGCAGGGCGGCCACGGGGACTTCAGAGCGACGAGATCAGCGGGAGGCTAGGCGGTTCGAGTGAACTGCGCAAGCGCCAAGCTATTCCGATCATGCACGGGCGCACGCTTGCGCTGGGTCACACATGCCCGACGACGGCGGTCGGCCGGACCCGGAGGACGCGTCGGCCGGAGTCGGCCGTATGAGCCGCGGCCG
>JAYUXQ010000953.1:0-3299 GCA_043752905.1 Nannocystis sp.
CGCGGCCCGCGCTTGCGCCGCCAAGACCGCTGACTTGTGCAGGCATGAAGACAGCCGAGCGCCTGCGCGACACGATCGCCGCCCGCCCGATCGACACCGGGCTCTACGCGGCCAAACACGCCGGCCGCAACAAGGTCATTCGCTGGACCCCGAGCTCGCCCGCGCCGCCCCGGCTTGACCCACGCACCTCCCCGAGTTTTCGCTACAGTCGGCGTGTCGATGGCAGACCCGGAGACCGAGCCCGGCGACCCCGGCAGCGCGCACACCGAGGTGGCGCCCACCGTCGCCCATCCGCGTACCTCGGCAATGACGCACGACGCGGCACTTGAGGGAGCTGTCGGGCGCGCCCAGCGTGAGCCGGACACCACCTTGAGACCCTCCTCCGCCGTGGCCCTCCACGAGGGACTGTATGGCAGCCGGCCGTTCCCCGTGCATGCGCACCAGGCATGCACGAGCATTCGTGCTCGCTACCGAGTTCGGTCATCGGCGCCCGTAAGTGTGCAGCCGATACTGGATCGTACGGACGCTGAGATCGAGGATCTCGGCGGCGCGCGCCGTGGACCCATCGACCGTGTCGAGCGTCGTCAAGATCGTATGCCTCTCGATCTCCGCCATCGTCGAGCCGGGGATGCGCACCCCGCCCTGCACGTCCGGCACGCCCTCGAAGGGCAGGTGCTCCGCGCCGATCTCATGACCTTCACACAATACGACGGCGCGCTCGATCGCGTTCTCCAGCTCGCGGACGTTGCCGGGCCAGGCGTGGCGCGTAAGCTTCGCGCGCGCAGCCTCCGTGAAGCCTTCGATCACCGCGTGGTTCTCCTCCGTGAAACGTTGCAAGAAATGCTCGGCGAGCAAGAGCGCGTCCCGACCGCGCAGCCGCAGCGGCGGCAGCTCGACATGCACCACGTTGAGGCGGTAATACAGGTCCTCGCGGAATCGGCCCTCACGAACCTCTTTCGCCAGATCGCGATTGGTGGCAGCGACCAGGCGGACATCGACCTTGATGGACTCACCGCCGCCGACGCGCTGGAAAGTCCGTTCCTGGAGCACCTGCAGTAGCTTCACCTGCATCGATGGCGTGATCTCGCCGACCTCGTCGAGAAATAGAGTGCCCTTGTGGGCCTGCTCGAATCTCCCGATCCGCTTGCGGTCGGCACCGGTGAAGGCCCCTCTCTCGTGGCCGAAGAGCTCGCTTTCCAGCAGCGACTCGGCGAGCGCCGCACAATGCAGCGCGATCAGCGGCTCCTTCGCCCGTGGGCTGAGGGCATGGATGGCCCGGGCTAGCTCGCCCTTGCCTGTCCCGCTCTCGCCCGTCACCAGGACCGTTGCTCGTGAAGCCGCGACCTGCCTGGCCACCCGATAGACCTTCTGCATCGCCGGGCTGGTCCCGAGCAGCCCTTGCAAGCCGCTACCGTCGCGCTCGCGGACCTGACGGCGAAGATTCTCCGCCTCGGCGCGCAGGCTGCGGCGCTCCATGGCTCGCTCGATCGCAAGCACCAGCCCGTCAATGTCGATGGGCTTCATCAGATAATCGTCAGCGCCGGCGCGCATCGCCGCGACTGCAGACGCGACCTCTCCGAACGCCGTGGCGACGATGACAGCAATGCCCCGGTCCTGCTGGCGCAGTTTGCCGAGCAACTGCATGCCGTCCATATTCGGCATCCTGAGGTCGGTGACGACGACGTCGGGAGCGAAGTCCCCGGCCGCCCGCAAGCCTGCGGCCCCGTCCGCTTCGACTCGCACCGTGTAGCCCTCCAGGCGCAGCAACTTCTCCAAGCCGAGGCGGGCGCTGGCTTCATCGTCGACCACGAGGATGCGGCCCTTGCTTTGATCACTGCCTGTCGTCATGTCGGCTCCGGATTGAGCGTCTGAGAGGTCCCGGGAGGGCCGTCGATCGGTAGTACGACGCGGAAGATCGTACGGCCGCTCCGGCTATCGACATCGAGGGTCCCTCCATGAGTGGTGACGATCCTGTGGGAGATCGAGAGGCCCAGCCCCGATCCCTGGGGTTTGGTCGAGAAGAAGGCATCGAAGACCGGCGTCTCGGGCGCGATCCCCGGGCCATTGTCCTCGACCTCGATCGTCACCGTTCGCGGCTGACGACGCGCCCGCAAAATGACGCGACCTTGATCGGCGTCGGCGTCGGCGTCGGCGTCGGCGTCGGCACCGGCGAGCGCCTCGATCGCGTTCTGCGTCAGGTTAAGCAGGACCTGTTCCAGCTTGTCGCCATCGGCCAGGATCTCGATCGGCGCGGCGGGGATATCGAGCGCGATCGGAGTGTGGCGGCCTGTACTCTGCGCCGCGACCTGCGAGACTCGCTCGAGCAAAGTCCGCACCGCCAGCGGCTTGACGAGCAGCGGCTTGGGGCGCGCGAACGCGAGGAACTCGGTGACGAGGTTGCCGAGTCGCGTGATCTCGTCGGCGACGATCGCAATCGTCTCGACTAGCTCGGGATGCGCGTTCGCCCGCTTGAGTGAGCGAGATAGGTACGTAACGTGGAGCTGCGCTCCATTGAGCGGGTTGCGGATCTCGTGGGCGAGGCCGGCAGCGAGCGTTCCGATCGCCGCGAGCTTATCTTGCTGCTGCGTGCGCGCCAACAGGGCCTTCTCGTCGGTGGTGTCACGGCCAAACGCGAACATGCAAATCTCGTCCCCTTCCGAGGGCGCAAAGGAGAGTTGCCAGAGCAACAGGCGTGCATGACCCGACCGGGTCTGGATCAGCGTCTCTAGCGGCGCCGCGAGCCGTGGTTCGACGACGTCACCGCGGTTCCCCGGGTGCGCGAGTTGGTACGTCGCCAGGACGGCGCGCAGGCGTGCACCATCGCCCGAGTCATCGATGCCGAGGCTCTCCACCAGCGCCGTGCCAAGCACCTCGTCACGCGCGAACCCGGTGACACGCTCAGCTTCGCGATTGAACAGCTGGATAAGGCCATTCGCGTCGAGCCCGACGATGAGGACGCGGGGGACCTCGACAACGTTGATATAGCGCTGTTCGGTGCGCGCCAGCGAGGCACCGAGCGCCTTCTGCTCGATCCGCTCGATCCGCTGGATGCGGGCGATAAAATCCTCGCGGTAGCTCTCGACCATGATGGCCAGCTCAAGGTCCAGTAGCCGCGAGATCGCGCTTGCGATGCCGGGGCCGTGTGGCTTATGCTTCTCTGCGATCTGCGTCAGCGAGTTCCGGATCAGCGCCATCGCGGTGAACATGTATCGCTGCGGTAGGCCGACCTTGACGTGAACGCGCCCGATCTTGGAGATATCTGCGAAGTATGCCTCGTCGTAGATACCGCCGAAGAGCCG
>JAYUXQ010000954.1:0-3298 GCA_043752905.1 Nannocystis sp.
CGATTTTTAGGCGACGAGAGACCGGCGGGGCGATGCGCGGCGGCGCTTTCGTGTCGCGATGAAGCTCAGCGCGAGCAGGCCGAGCGTCGCCGGTGGAGCATCGCCTTGCACGTTGCAGCCGCCGCTCGGGGGCGCGGGCCGGGCCGGGCCGGGCCGGGCCGGGCCGGGCCCGGCGGTCAATCACTGGTTTACGCCGGGCGTGGTGCGATCGTGCGCGGGGGTCGACGGCGGGCTGGCGTCGCGTTCGCGGGCGCGGTATAGCTCGCCGACATGGGATTCTTCGACAAGGCAAAACAGTTCATGGGCGGCAAGAGCATGGCCAACGTGACCATCACGGTCATCGAGCGCCAGCCGGCCGAGTCGGCCACGTTCCCGGTCAGTGACTCGGTGCTCAAGGGCACGATGGTCATCGACGCGCAGAAAGATTGCACCCTGCTCGCCACCAAGTATGAGGTATGGCTGTACATCAAGACGGAGGAGAGCGAATCTCCGTACCTGGTCCGCTCCGAGCAGGACCCCGAGCCCAATACCAGCTACTCCGATGGCTGCCTCAAGATGCCCTGCGACCTCAAGGCCGGGCAGGTCATCACCCAGCCGTGGATGGTCAGCGAGGTCGACATCCCCGGCATCCTCGCGCGCAACGGCTTTCCCAGCGCCAACCAGGCGGCCGGTGACCCGCGCGTGCGGTTGGTGGTCAAGTGCATCGCCGACGTGAAGGGCTCCCCCTTCGACCCCAGCGCCGAGGTCACCGTCGCGCTCACGCCGACCTGAAGGCCCCGATATCGGCTCTACGAGCTGCGTGGCGCCGTCAGAAGCGCACGTGCAGGTCGAGGCGTGCGAAGCCCGGGGCGAGGGCCGGGAGGACGCGGGCCGTGGTCGTGTGGCGTCGGCGGCCGACGAGGTGCAGCGCGACGCCCGTGGCGATAGCGACACCGCCGACGATGCCGCTGATGATGCCGAGCGTCCGGCGGGTGTGTCCGCGACGGAACAGGTCGCCGGCCTCGCGGTCCTCGAGCGCGGAATAAGGCGCGCCGGACCGGGCGACGGCCAGGGTGAGGGCCTGGAGCCGGCGGCGAGCGTCGGCATGCGTCACGACCGCGTATGTCATGAGTCCGAGCCCCGCGAAGCCGACGCCCAGGAGGGCGCTGCCGGCACGGCGTTGCAGCGCTGGCCTCGCGTCCAGCGGGCTCGGCGGCGGGTCCGAAGCAGCGACGGGCGACGGCCGGGCCGGGGCAGGCCGGGGTAAGGCAGGCCGGGGTAAGGCAGGCCAGGGCCGCTCGGCCCGTGGGGGGCCCGCCAGCGCGGCCACGGCGGGCACTTCGGCCTGTCGTCGGGCCAGGGTCTCCTCGACGTCCCGCAGCGCGGTGAGGGATCCAGCGGTGTCCTCCGTCGTCGCGGTATCGCCGAGCGCGATGAGGAGCGCCTCCAGGTGCCGGAGCAAGTGCGCCTGTAATCGGTGCAGGTGAACAGGGTCCCCGGTCGAACGATAGAGGTGATGAAGGGCGCTGCGCAGCGAGCCGAGCACCTTGCTGCGACCGGCTCGATATTCCAGCGGATCGGGCATGCACAGATAGGCCCGCTCGAGCTCGTCGACGCCGGCTGCGTGCGCGCCGGCCTCGATGTGGGTGATGCCGAGCCGGTTGTGATATCTCGCCTCGGAGGAGAGGTCCGACGGCGGCTCGCCCGAATTGGCGGCACCCGCAGTCAGGCATGTGATCAAGACAAATACCGGGATCATGGGATCTCACCTCGGGGGCGCTCGAAGGTGTGCTCAATGCGCTGCGCGGGTCCAGTCGGGAATCGCAGCCGGATCAGCAAGGGCCGGACACAGCCAGGGAGGGTGGTCTCGTCGCGGTCGTGAAGCTCCGCGCGTGCGACGCGACCGTCGGGCCGCAGCGTCAATGTCACCCGGATCGCCCTGGCGTCGATATCGCCGTGTTGAAGCATACACCGGGCGATCGGCCCGGTGGCGCCGTCGAGGACGCGCGCGAGCGCAGCAGGGCTTCGCGCCGACGATCGCGGCGTGTCCTCCGGTGATGCGTCACCGAGGGCGGTGGCGAGCATCAGAGCCGCCGCGCTCGTCGGCGCCGTGGGGATCTGGACGGGCGCGCGTGCATGGGGCGTGGGCGGGTCGTCCAGCGGGTAGCGAACGGCGGCAGTGTCGGCCTCCGGCGTCGTCGCGGCGGCGTCCGGGGGCGTGCCATGCAAGATCGTCATCGCCGCGAGGACGGTGAGACCGGCGAGGTTCCTGCCGATGCGACGAGGTCCGCGGCGTCGCGCGACGGTCTGGATCGCGGGGTCGATCGCAGCGCCGCGGGGAGGCAAGCAGTCACGCAGCGCGTCCGCGAGGTCGTGCATCGACTGCGGGCGCTCGCCGGGGGCCTTGGCCAGCGTGGACAGGGTCACGTCGGCCAGCGCCGCCGGGATCTCCGGGCGCCCGTCGTCGACGCGTGGCGGAGCGTCGTAGATATGACGGGCCATCAATGCATAGGGGGTATCACCGGGGCCGGCCTCGAACGGCAGCCGACCGGCGAGCATTCGGTGCAAGGTGACGCCGATCGAGTAGATATCGGTGCGCTGGTCGAGCGGGAGGCTGCTGGCCTGCTCGGGGGACATGTACGCCGGGGTCCCGAGCAGCCGCCCGGTCTCTGTCGGGTTCGGCGCGCCCTCCCCACGCAGCGACGGCGCGACCTTGGCGATCCCCAGGTCGAGGACGATGAGCACCTCCTGGCCGTCGCGCTGGTGCACGAACAGGTTGTCCGGCTTGAGGTCGCGGTGGATGTAACCGTGGTCGTGCACCTTTTGTAGGGCGTCGAGGGCCGGTAACAGCAGCTCGATCGCCCGCTGCCAGCCGAGCCGAAGGTCACGTAATCCGCGCAGATATTCGGCGAGCGAGCAGCCGCACAGGAGGTCGGTGATCAAGTACGCGCTGGATTCGATGCGGCCGATATCCAGCACCCGCAGCAAATGGGCGTGGTCGATCGCCGCGGCGGCGCGACCCTCCTGCAACATGCGCCCGCACATCTCCGGCGAGGCCATCCCGTGCTTGATCACCTTGATCGCCACCTCGCGGCGCAGCCACAGGTCGCGCCCGCGAAACACGTCGGCCATGCCGCCGCCGCCGATCCGCTCGCCCACCACGTAGCGCTCCGCGAGGTGCTGGCCCGGGTACACGGCCGGCGGGCTGGCAGCGAGGTCCTGACTGATCGGGACCGGGAAGGCCGTCGAGGCCTGCTGGATGTCCATGATCTCCATGGGGTGCTCCGATCAGTCGCCGACTTGAATGCAGTAGAGGTGG
>JAYUXQ010000955.1:0-8106 GCA_043752905.1 Nannocystis sp.
TTCGGGGGCGGCGGGCTGTAGCGGGTCCGGGCGGTGGCGTGGAGCTGCTCGAGCAGGGCGGCGCAGGCACGTAGCACGTCGGCCTCGTCGGGCTCGGCGGTGGCGTGGGCGCCGAGGCGTGTGCCGATGTGTTGATAGAAATTGTCGAGGGCGTTCTCGCGGGCCTTGCGGCGGGCGACCGGCGGGAACATGTCGTCCCAGTAGCCGGCGAGCAGGCCGTCGAGCAGGGCGAGGCCGTCGGCGAGGCCCGGCAGGCCGGCGGTCTCGAAGGCAGCGCCGGCCCAGAAGGTGGCGATGACGAGGTCCTTGGTGATGCTCGTCAGGAGGCCGCGCGAAGCCTCCTCGACGATGGGCCAGTTGCGCCTGGCGTACTCGTCCTTGAGCATCTCGTCGCGTAACAGTTCGGCGCGCGGGTCGTCGCGCGCGTCACGGCCTGCGCGCGAGTCCCCCGGGACGGGTGCGAGCAGGGCCTGCGCGACGGTGCGTGCGCGGGCGGTCTCGGGGCTGTCGGGGGACGCGGGCACGATGCGATGGCCTTACTTGCCGGCCTGTTTCTCGACTTTGCCGACGAGCGACAGGGTGAAGGCAGCGCCGTTGTATTTGAAGTGGGGGCGCAGCTGGAGGCGGCAGGTATAGCGACCGGGCTCGCCGGCGACGTCCTCGACGGTGATCTTGGCCCAGCGCAGTGGTTTGCTGGCGCGGGTCTTCGAGTCGGTGGTCTCCATGTTATTGACGTAGTTGCCGATCCACTTGTTGAGCTCGGCTTCGAGCTGCGAGCGGCTCATGTCGCTGCCCAGGAGCTCGCGCTGGCGGATCTTCAGGTAATGGGCCATGCGCGAGACGATGAACATGTACGGGAGCTTGGCGCCGAGCTCGAGGCTCTGCTGGAGCTCGACGTCGTTGGTGCGCGGGACTTTTTGCACCGAGTTGGCGGAGAAGAAGCAGCCGCGGTCGCTCTCCTTTTGGTGCACGAGCGAGATAAAGCCGCTGTTGGCGAGCTCGAACTCGCGGCGGTCGGAGATCTGGACCTCGATCGGCATCTTGTGATGCTGTTTTCCGAGGACCTCGTACTCGTGGACCGGGAGGTCCTCGACGGCGCCGCCGGAGTTGGGGCCGATGATGTTCGGGCACCAGCGGTACTTGGCGAACGAGGCGGCGACGCGGGCGGTGAAGGCGATCGAGCTGTGGCCCCAGAGATAGCCGGTGTGCTCGCCGCCGGTGTCCTCGGTGAAGTTGAAGGAGGTGACGCGGCGGTCATTGGCGCCGTAGGGGGCGCGGAGGACAAAACGTGGCAGGCACAGGCCGACGTTGCGGGCGTCCTCGGACTCACGGAAGCTGCGCCAGCGGGCGTACTGCGGCATCTCGAACAGCGAGTCCATGTCCCGCATCTTGGTGAGCACGTCGAAGGAGGTCTCGCCCTTGCCGAAGAACTCGGTGCTGGCGTTGGCGATGAAGGGGGCGTGGGCCATGGTCGACACGGCGGCGCAGGATCGCAGCAGGTCGATGTCGGGGCCGCTGGGTCCGAAGTCGAAGTTGGAGCAGACGAGGCCGTATGGTTTGCCGCCGTAGACGCCGATGCCATCGGTGTAGACGCGACGAAACAGGGTGCTCTTCTCGACCTTGCCTGCGTCCTCGAAGTCGTCGAGCAGGTCCTTCTTGGTGCAGTTGAGGACGGCGAGGCGGATGTTCTGCGTGAAGTCGACCTTGTCGACCATGTACTCGAGGCCGCGCCAGGCCGACTCGAGGCGCTGGAACTCGGCGTTATGAAGGATCTGGTTGAGCTGCGCGGAGATCTTGGCGTCGATCTCGGCGATCACGCGGTCGACGGCGGCGCGGTCGACCTTTGTAAATGTGCCGGGGGCGGCCTCGGCGGCGCGGGCGACCATCTGCGAGACGGCCTCCTTCACGTCGGCGTAGCCGTCGTCGGCGGGGGCGAACTTGGCCTCGGCGAGCACGTCGTCGAGGGTGGTGGTTTTGGCCTTGGCTTGCGTCGTCACGGTGGTTTTTCCCTTACTTGCCGCCGCGCTCGCGGTCGTTGTGTTGCGTGGACATGTCGGTGACGAGGTCGTTGAGCAGGCGCCGGAAGCTGGGCTGATTCTCCAGCGGGCCCTTGAGGCCGGACAGGGCGTCGCGCATGCGCTTGAGCTCCATCAGCGCGGGGATCTGCTTGAGCAGGCCCTCGGGGCCGAAGTCGGCCATCGACTTGAAGTCGAGGTGAACGTTCATCTGGCCGCCGGGCTCGTCGCTGAGGACGTCGGGGACGGAGATGTCGAGGCTGATCTGCTGCGCGGCGAGCTCGCGGCGGAAGTCCTCCTTGTTGGCGATCTGCATCTCCTCGCGGTCTTCCAGCAAGACATCGTCGGGGCGGCCCTTGAAGTCGCCGAGCACGAGGATGTTGAGGGGCAGCTCACCCTGGACCTCACCCTCCTTGACGGACTTGTAGATGATGTTGATACGTTCTTCGGGGGCGATCGAGCCTTCTTTGGCCATGGTGTCCTCGGGCGGGGTGCGGGGTTTGGATCAGGGGGGAGATGGAACGCTGGGGGGGGCGGCGGGGGGCGGACAGGTCATACCACCGCCGAAGAGGCGTCGCGGCGGGGATAGGCGCTCTTCCCGGAAGATGTCCATCAGACCGATGTCCTGGCCCGCCTCCGGCATGGGCAGGGTCCTTAGCTTGCCGAGCAGTGGGTTGCCGGTGCTGTCCTGGGGGTCGAGGCGCAATTCGACGTCCTCCTTGTGCCCGGTAAAGCGCAGCTTGGCGATGAGCAGTCGACCTTGACGCTCCACGTCACCGCGCTCGAGCAGGCGAAATAGTCCCCAGTAGCCGGTGTCGGTGAGAACGGTGTCGCCCGACTGAATATTCGCCAGCAGACGGGCGCCCGGTGCCCCGAGGGTCCCCGGCCAGGTCAACCGCTGGAAGGCGTTGAGCTCGCTGTTGTTGTAAGACACCGAGGCGCCATCGACGGTCAACGTGAGCCGCGACGCTGACTTGAAAGTCTTGAACTGTACGCCGAAGGCGAACGATGGCGCTGCCGCTCCGCCCGGAAACAGCACCTCACCCAGTTCTCGTGCGTTGGTCAGGAACGTCGCTACCTCCGGGTCGAGCTTGAGGCGCGAGTTGTAGCCCTGCGAAGCGGCCACATAGCGATCGACCCGAAACGGGAAGTAATGCGACAACTTGTCACCGTACAGCACCCAGATTTTACCCTTTTGTGGGTGAAACAGATTGGTGACTTCATCGCCGGAGACGCCACAGGTCGTCCGGCTAAACGGGTAGCAGATTCTCATCTGATCGAAGGGTGCCACGATCTCGCTGCACCACCGGGTCGTCAGTTCGCCGAGGTTGCCGCTGTTGATCTCGTCGAGCAGGCCGCGGACCGGCGGGTCCAGGATACCCTCGAGCGCGGGGGTCCATCGCCGATCGCGCTGCGTGAAGTGCTCGTTGTGGACGAGTTCGTACACCTGCGAGGCGATGGTCTTGGCCTGCGTCAGTGCCTCCTGGTTGCTCTCTTTGGTGTAGAGACCGAGTGGGTGGGCGACCTTGGCGAGCGTGAGGATGTAATTTTGCAACGGCAAGGCGGCGGCACCGGCCTCGGCGCCGGGCGGGCTGTAGCCGTAGCTATAGTAGGGTTTGAAGGCATCACGGACGGTGGCGACCGTGACCGTGTCGCCTGAAGCCGCGGGGGAACCGTTGAAGTCGATCCCCTTGAGCCTGGTTTGGCGGCGGGCGAGAGCAAGGACTGCGGGGATGAACTCCTCGGGGGTGGCCGTGAGGTCGGAATCCGAAGCCATCGACAGATGGGCGTTCTCACCGACGATGCGAAAGAGGTTCTCGAGCGTATTGACGCCAGCCCCGCCGGGCGCGGTCATGTCGACGATCTGCGCCTCGATGTCCTTAAATCCGTCCGGCTCACGAACGTAGACGTCGTTGAGAAATCTCGTCCATGACTCGACATAGCGCTTGAAGTACTGGCCGTGCAGAGCGGTGCGCTCGTCGGCGCAGTCTCTCTCGTCGATCGTCAGGGCAGCTGCCAGGTAACGCTCATTGAGCGCGGCAGGGCAGCGGATCCGGTCGCGGACGTAGTCCCAGCCCTTGAGGGTGTAGGCCGCTTCGACGTGCAGGTTCTCCTTGCTTGTGAGCCAGCCGGCGCTCGTGATCGAAGAAACCGAGATCGGTTGAGCGCCCGGGATCGTGACCTTGGCGAGCTCATCGGCCCACATCTGTCCACGCGAGCTGCGAGCCAGGATCTGGCGCACACCGACGACCAAGGCTTCGTCGCGCTCGACCAGGTCGCTCGGGCGCTCGACGAGCTCCGCCAAGTAGTCATGGATGAATGCCCGAGCCTCACGGACGCTGCGTTCGGAGAAACCCGACATCTCCGCCCAGGCCCCCGGGAGCCGCTCCTCGGCCCACTGACGCTGGTCGGCTGCTTGCAGCGTCACCTTGCCGGTCGTAGCGCGGGTGAGTAGCAGATACAAATGAAGGTCATCCACCGCCGGCCAGTAGCTGTCCGGCGAGACCGCGGTGGTGCCCTCCTTGTGTTGGGAGAGCAGGCGGGCGAGACGCTGGCTGGCGCTCTGGACGAGCGGGACGAGTAGCCGATCGCGAGCGAGGGTCTGATATGCGTGCTCGGCCGGTTCCACGAGGGCGCCACCCTGATACAAGCCGGCGCGAAGCGACCATGGTACGCCTCGCTCCTGATGATCCCTCAGGAGATGGGTCACCGTCTGGATCGGTCGCAGCTCGGTCGGAAGCAGGGGTCGGTCCAGGGGGACGCTCGCTTCGAGCATGCTCACAGACTCGTGGACTGCACCGAGAAGGTCGAGGTTCTCACGGGCTGCGCCGAGCGCGAAGCTCAGCCAGGCCCCAGCAGTCGCAGCGAACAGCGCTGCGTGCAGTATATGCCGCGCGTGTTGCTGGCTACGTCTGCGGCGCGTCTCGCTGGCGATCCATCGGTCGGCCGGCAACTCGACGGCGATGAGCCCGCGCAGGAAAGCCGGGCGGGCCAGCGGCGTCGGTGCCACGTTGGTCTGTTGTGGAGGGTCACCATAGTCGCGCGCGATCTGATCGAGCTCGAGATCGGCGGTCAGGGTGCCGAGGCCGGCCCCGGCATGACCTGCGGTGGCGAAATACAGGCCGCGCCAGATCGGTGCCTCGGCACTGCCGTGGTCGGGGAACAGCCGCTCGATCACAGCGGTCACCTGCGCGGTGAGCCGGCGAAAGTGCCCGGGGGCGCGGTAGACCTCGCCGCGCTCCTCCGGGGTCGCTACCTGTTTCAGACGGACGAAGGCGCGACGCTCGAGCGCCAGCCCGAGCTCTCCCAGCGGGCTTTCGGCGACACGCTTCGCCGAGTGCGCCCCGGCGCCCGACAGCGCGACCTTGAAGCCGAGGCGGTCCGACGGGTCGTCAGCGAGAACCCGGGTAAGGCCGGCGATCTCGTCGATCCGGCTGACGAGCAGGTATACCGGGATGGATGCAGCGAATTCGCGCTGGATATCATCGATTTGACGGCGAAGGCTGACGCCGAGGTGGGCGGCGCCGTCGGTGGTGCTGGTCGCCAGGGCACCTGCACCGAGGGTCAGGACGACGCCGGCGACCGGGCGGCCTGGTCGCTGCGCGCGGAGGAGACCCAGCAACGCGAGCCACTCCCGCCGGTCATCGGTGTCGGTCGCCTCGGAGAGATAGCGCCCTGACGTGTCGACGAATACGACCTGCTCGCTGGCGAAGAATTGAACGTCCTCGGTCGGGGGGACATCTCCTCCGGAGATGAAGCGCTCTGGACCGAAGCCCGAGCGAAAGCTTACTCCGCTGCCACGCAGGGCGGAGGTCTTGCCGGCTCCGGTCGGACCGACCAGCAGGACCCATGGAAGGTCGCCGGCACTCTGCTCGCGGAGCGCTCGAATCGAGTGATCACAGCGCTCCTGCAGCGTACGGATCTTCTGGTGCAGGGTGGACGCATCATCCCTTTTTCGTTTGTCGCGGAGGCGGCTGCCGCGGCGTTGCAGGAGCTCGAGCGCGAGGAGCAAGACGCTCACGGTGAGGGCGGCCACCATCGCCCAGGGCGCGGCCCAGCTCGGCAATCCCAGAGTGTCGGACAGTTGCCACATGGCGCAGGCGAGCGCCACGACCATGAAGGCGAACAAGATCTTCAACATGGCACCTCAGGTGGACGGCGCGGGGGCGCGACGATGAAGCCGCTCCACGAGCTCGGATGTCATCGAGCCGAGGCCGCTGCGTGCGAACAGATAGAAGCCTGTGACGAACAGGAGCAGGCCGAAGCCCACCCAGAGGTATGACCGGGGCCGCCGGGCCGGACGCCGCGGGTCGCCCGTGCGATGCGACGTGATTGCGAGCGGCGGCGGCGGCCCGCCCGCGTGAACGAGCTCTGCAGCGGCGGCGAACACCGCCTCGCGACGGGCTCGCAGCTCGCGTTCTCCGCCGTGCTCATCATGCTCATATTTTCCGCGCAGCCCGAACTGCAAGGAAAGTGCGTACACGGGGAGCGCTGCATGGCGCCCAGGATCGGCCTGTATCTCCGCGAGTCGATCGAAAAAGCCGAAGCCCGCCCGGTTGTCTCTGAAATAGTACAGCTGTAGCGCTCGGGGCTTCCAGAAGTCGCGCAGTGGGCCCGGCTGGCGCTGGGCGGTCTCGTCAGCGAGGGCCACGAGGGCGTACTTGATATCCTCGGCGACCCGCCGGTCATAAGCGCGGAGGGCGAGCTGCTCGGCGGCGTCGAGGTCCTGCATGAGGCGCTCGTACATGCGCTCGAAGGCATATGTGGCGCCATTGTCGACCCGACGCAGGAGTTCGATCGCTGCGAAGCAACGGCTCGTGATATCGCGGATATGGGTGATGAGCTCCATCGGTGGATCATTCTGGCAGGATGCCAAACAACTCGAGACGCAGGTGTTCCGACTCGAACGGCTCGGGAAAGAAGGCCGCGATCGTCCGTTCGCCGAGGACGTGTCGCCAGTCGGGATCGGAGGTCTGCACCGTGAAGTACACCTGTCGCGGACGCGCGGGCAACTCGGCTGGTGGACGCGGCAGGTGACGCAAGCGCACTCCCGGTGTCGCGAGCTTGATGTGGTCGTAGATCTTTTTCCATGAGGCGAGCTTGGACAGACGCGGCAGCGCCTGCGCGAGCTCACCAGCCGGCATGGACGACTCGACGGCGAGTATGTAGGTCGTGCAGCCGAGGTCATCACCCAGGCGACCGAGCCACATCCCGTCCTCCTCTCGCAGCGTCAACGGGATCTTGATGAAGGTCTCGCGGACCTGCAGGCCAAGCATCGCTCGGATCCCTCGCAGTAGCTCATCGAAGCTGCCTCGCAGGTCGAGGTAATTGAAGGGGGGTAGCGCCGCGGGGTCGGTCTTGGTGGCGAAGCTCGTAAGAGCACCCGCGAACTGCAACAGCGCCAGGTAGGCGGCGAGCGGCGGGGATGATGGCGTGTCAACGACGTGCCGCAGGAGAGGTATGTTGCTGCCGAGAGCGTCGAGAAGCAGGTAGCTCGTGATGTCGCGCGCGAGGAACTCGGCGACATCTCCTTCACGCTCGCGGCGGTGCTCAACCAGGGCACGGCGGCGGGCCGTCGCGGCCCCGAGCAGTTCCTTGAGCGCCCCACACAAGTGCCGGGAGACCGAGATCGACAGGCACGGCGGAATGTAGCTCGGGGACCAGGCGTAGCCCCCCGCAGAATCACGGGTGACTTCGCCGATCTTCACGACGGCAAGGCCACTCTGTTGAGCTTCGGCCCCGAGCATGATCGAGAGGTTCGGTTGGCCGAGCTCGAGGGCGACCTTGCTGCGCGCCCCCGCCAGGTCGGGCACGTCGCTGCGGACCACCGTGTGGTAGCGAGCGAACTCGTTGCCGGCGTAGTTTTCGATGCCTTCGCGCAGCAGAGGGGCGCCGAGGGCAACGTCGAGGCTACGCGCGGTCGCCGGGAAGTATTCCGCGAGAGGACGCGGCAGTGGAGCTCCAACTTCGCCGTCACGAAAGGCCACGACAAGCCCATCAGGGAGGACGCCACGGAACTCCCGGACCTTGATCTGCCCGCCGCTGAGGGCGGTGTCATCGAACGAGAGCGCTGCGACGCCCCAGGCATACG
>JAYUXQ010000956.1:0-3295 GCA_043752905.1 Nannocystis sp.
GGGGACACGTCCGGCGCCTCCACGGGCGCGAGCGCGGCGGAGTCGAGCGGGCCGACCACCGGCGGCCTGCCGACGACCCAGGGCGACAGCGGCGACAGCAGCGACGCCGGCGCCACGGGCTCGACCGGGCCCGACACCACGAGCCCGACCGCCGCGACGGGCACGACCGACACGACCGACACGACGGGCACGACGGGCACGACGGGCACGACCGACATGACCGGCGACACCACGACCGGCGACACCACGACCGGCGGCAGCGTCACGGTGTACGACCCGAACGTCGACGGTCCCTGGGAGGTCGAGCAGATCACGGGCGAGCAGACGGTCGGCGGCGTGAAGATCTCGATGGATGCATATTACCCGGCCGGCGGCCCCGAGCCGGGACCCTATCCGGTCGTGCTGATCGCCCACGGCTTTCAACTCCCGCCCGCGCAATATACCAGCTACGCGCAGCGGCTGGCGAGCCACGGGTACGTCGCGCTGACGGTCGACTTCCAGGCCGGGCTGTTCAACCCCGATCACGTCGCGTACGCCAAACAGGTGCTCGGTGGCATCGACTGGGTCGCACAGGAGGCCACGCTGGGCCCGGTCGCGGACACCGACAACGTCGGCCTGACGGGGCACTCGCTCGGCGGCAAGCTGGCGGTCCTCGGCGCCACCATGGACCCCCGCGTGCGCGCCAGCATCACCCTCGATCCGGTCGACGGCGCGATGAACTGCGACCCGCAAAAATGCCCCGACGTCAGCAACCTGCTGCCGCTCGACATCCCGCTCGGCTTCGTCGGCGAGACCCTCGACGCCCAGGGCGGCTTTATGTCCTGCGCGCCCGCGGCCGACAACTTCCTCACCTTTTATAAGAACACGACCGCGCCGGCCCTCGCCGTCACCGTGCTCGGGGCCAATCACATGAGTTTCCTCGATGACCTCGCCGGCTGCGGCTTTACGTGCAGTTTCTGTAATGCTCCCACCCTCGACAACGCGGTCGTCAACGATCTTTCGCGCGCCTTCGTGGTCGCGTTCTACGGCCGCCACTTGCGCGGCATCGTCGAGTATGACCTGTATCTGACCGGCGCCGAGGCGCAGGCGCGGTACGTCGACATGGGCCTGGTCGAGATCGCCTCGAAGTAGCGCTATTCGTGGCCGGCGGGGGTCCTCTCGCCGGCCTCGATGCGCGCGGTCAGGCGGTTCTCGGGCAGCGGCAGCGGGCAGGTCGCGTACGGCGTGAAGGCGCAGGGTGGGTTGTGCGCCTTGTTGAAGTCGAGCTGGAGCGTGCCGTCTTTCGGTAATCGCGCGACCAGGAAGCGGCCGCCGAGACCGCCCGCTCGTGGCACGCTCGCGGCATGCAACGTTGCCCCTGCGGCCTGCCCGGAGCCTACGAGGCGTGTTGCGGGCGCTTCGTCGGCGGCGCGCGTCGGCCCGACACCGCCGAGCAGCTGATGCGCAGCCGCTACACCGCGTACGTCAAGGGTGCGGTCGACTACTTGATCGAGACCACCGCGGCGGCCTCGCGGGGGCAGATCGATCGCCCGGGGTTGATCGCGTACTGCCGGACCCTGCGCGGGGTCTCGCTGAGGATCGTCGAGACGGTCGACGGCGGGCCGCTCGACGAGCGCGGCGTGGTCGCGTTCGAGGCGACGCTGCGCGCCGCGGGCACCAGGTTCGTGCAGCGCGAGCGCAGCCGCTTCGTGGTCGAGGACGGGCGCTGGGTCCACGTCGACGGCGACGTCGCGTGACGACAGACCGGTGCGGGCCGACGCGCGTGGTCGTATATGACGGTGCGCGCGGGCCCCTTAGCCGAAGTTGCCGGGCTTGAGGCCGTTGTAGGCCTCGTGCGTCATGCAGGCGAGCGGGCGCAGCTCGCCGCCCTCGTCGCGCAGCACCAGGCGATGGCCGCGACCGACCGGCACGCTGACGATGTTGCGGTCGCTCTCCCAGCGCTTGCCGCCGAGGCTCGCGTAGGGCTCGCCGGCGGCGAGGCGGCGCAGGAGTTCACGCGCCTTGTGCACGCGCTCGCGGACCTGTAAGTCGCGCAGGTCGATCGGGTCGTCGGCGAAGCTCGCCTCCCAGGCCTCGCGTGCCTGCTTTTGGGCCTGCTTCTGGGCGGCCGCGTCGTGCTGCTGCGCGACCGCCTCGGTCTCCGCCTGCTTGCAGCGGTGACAAAATTGCCCCTTGCCTTGATGTCCACACGCGAATGTTCGTCTCGCCATGAAACCCACCTCCCGACCCGTTCACTCCCAGTACCTGCGCCGAACCACTGGCTCGCCGCGGTCGACCCCGGCGCCGAGCAGGCCGCCGAGCAGGGCGCCCCACGGGCCGAGCGCGAAGCCGCCGAGCAGGCCGCCGAGCAGCGTGTGCCTGCACCCGGGCGCGCCGCGAGCCACCGGCGGCGCCGGGCTGCGCGTCACATACTCCCTGGCCTGCGGGACATGTCCCCGGAGACAGCCGCAGCAGGCCGGCCGCAGCGCGCGGACATCGATGTCCCACGCGCCGCGACCGGCGCCGCGGGCGTAGCCGGTGAACGCCAGCTTGCGGCGACAGGCGTGGCAATACCCGCGGGTCGATTTGTAGATCTGCTGCAGCGCGTCGTCGCTGCGGGTCGCCGGATCTCTCATACCCGCGTGCGTATCATGGTCTCTCGGCCCCGCCTGATCTGTGCCGGAGCAAGCCGCCCTTTCCTCCAAACGCGACCCCTCCAGCCGGCTGGCTGCGATCCAAAGGATTCCGCGCACTTGGGGGGAGGGGAGACTTGCCCGATTACGGCCCTGGGAGCCCGGGAAAGTCCAAACGGAGGTCCAAATACCGGGTCAAAAACAGGCCAAAACGACCGAAGGGACAGGCTCGAAGTAGGTCCCTGAGAGGGCTCTTTTCGAGGTCGGTAGCACTCCCGGTGCCCCGACCCCCCAGTCTCAGGAAAGTTGTCGCCTTGACCGATAAACCACAGGAGGGGCGAGACACGAACCAGTAGAGATGAATTTCCCAAGTACGAACCGATCCAACGCCAGCGACCTCGAGTTCGAGGTGACCTTCGACGAGGCGATCGAGCCAGCGTCGGAGAGTCCGGCGAAGCCGGCGACGGCGGTTCTCGTGATCATCCCCCGGGGGATCAAGTTTAAGGTTGATATGGAGAGCCACCCTGGCGCGACGTGCGTGCGGATCCCGGTAGGAGGGGCGACGTGACGGCGAAGACGCGCCGGCGGCACTCGGCCGAGTTCCAGGCGAATGCGGTGCGCAAGCTGAACGAACCAGGTCAATCGGCGCAGGCACTCGCCGACGAGCTCGAAGTACGCCCGTC
>JAYUXQ010000957.1:0-3289 GCA_043752905.1 Nannocystis sp.
ATCTTGTGATTGGCGCGGATCAGGCGGTCGAGCTCCGGTTGCAGCCCCGGCAGGGCGTGGCCCAGGAGGCTCAATGGTATCGTGGCGACAGCGCCGGCCTGTAGCTCGGCCATGCGGGCCTCGACGAGGTCCTTGGACTCCTTGAGTCCGAGGTTGGTCACGGTCCGGTAATGCTTGATCGCCCCGATCTTCTGGCCGGCGTGGATCAGGCGGTCGAGCTCGGGCTGCAGGTGCGGCGCCGGATCCTCGACGATGTGCGCAGGATGGTCGACCACGCGACCGGCCTGGATCGCCTCGACGGCGTCCTTGGCCTGCTTGAGCCCGACGCCGTACATTTCGCGGTAGCGCTTGATCGCCGTGATCTTCTCGCCGGCACGCAGGGCCGCGTCGAGCTCGGGGTCGTTGACGAGGGTCATCGGGGCGCTGTCGCGGACCGGCGTGGCGGGCGTGGCGGCCCCGGCGGCGGCGGCCTCGGCGAGCTCGTGGCGAGCCGCGTCGATCGCCCTGCGTGCGACCAGCGTGCTGCCGCCGTGGCGCTGCTGATACAGGCCGATCGCGCCGATGATGTCGCCCATGCCCACGAGGGTCTGGATGTCGGGGTCCAGCATCGCGGCATCGTACCACCGCGGCGGCGCGTCACGACCGCGGTCGTCGCCACGCTCGCAGTCCGAGCGCCGCGCCGCCGAGCAGCGCCAGCGCGATCCAGATCCACGGACGCGGGGCACGCGGGGCCGGCGGGGGCCCGGCGGGGGGCCCCGGGGTCGGCGGGGCCACCGCGGACGGGGTGACGGCCGACCGCAGCGTGGGGCGACGAAAGGTCAGCGCGCCGCGACGCGCGTGCACGACGACGTCGATCGGCTCGGGTGCATGCGCGCCCTCGACGAACTGCACCTGCGCGAGGTGGCGGTGAGCCGGGCCGAGGCTGGCCAGCAGCGGCCAGCGCAGCGTGACCGCCGGCAGCGGCGCAGCGGCGGGGCAGGTGAAGCGGAGGTCACAGCGCAGGCCGTCCTCCTCGACGAAGACGACGCGCTCGACGGTCGCGGGGCAGGGCGCTGGTCCGGCGCTGACGAGCAGGCCGGCCGCGAGCGCGCGTCGCAGGACATCGTCGATCGCCAGCAGCTCGAACTCGCCGAGCTCGCCGTCGCCATCGGCGTCTGCTCCGGGGATCCACGCGAGCACCTCGGCCCGCGCGAGGCTCAGCTCGGCGGTGACGACCGACGCATCGACACGGTACTGCCCGCGCGACAGCCCGGCCTCGTGCGCGTGGGTGGCACGCGGCACGACGATGGCGAGCACCGCCGCGGTGACGACGAGCGCCGACCCTTTACGCGAGGAACGCGAGGATCTCCGCCTTTCGGGCCATCGTGTCGCGGTGGCCGAGATCGAGCAGGCGGTCGATGTAACCTGGCTCGAAGGCCAGGTAACTGAGCAGGTCCCAGCCGCTCGCCCCGGTGGCGCCGATGCCCCGCAGCAAGTACCGGAGCATCCGCGGGAAGCTGTCGTATTGATCGGCGGCGAGGCGGCCGAGGTCCTGCGAGGGGCGCAGCGCGAGCGCGGGGATCGGGCGCAGGCGGTGAGCCATCCGCGGGTGGTCCTCGGGGCGCACGAAGGCCAGGGTCTGATTGATGCGCTCGAGCAGCTCGAGGTCGGCCTCGAGCGAGTCGAGGAACACGGCGTTGAGCAGCACGCCGGCGATGTCGGCGAGCGCGACCCGGCCGGGCTGCGGGACCTCGTTGAGCCGGGCGGTCTGCTCGCCGCTGCGAAAGTAGCGGATGCCGATCGCGATCAGTTTGTCGGCGCCGAGGTGGATCGCCGGGCTGGTCGGGGCCGTCATGCGCACGCAGCCGTCGCCGAACGGCACGCCGTCGATCTCGACCGGGGCGAAGAACACGGGGATCGCGGCCGAGCCGAGCACGTGCTCGAGGCGCAGGCGCGTGCGCACGCCAAGCCGCGCGCTGCGGTTCCACGCCGCGATCTCCGGGGCGCCGTCGAAGAAGCTGATCGCGGTGCCGGTGACGTAGTTGGTGGCCGTGACCGCGAGGCCGCGCAGGCGGCCGCTGGCGATGTGCTCCGCGGCGCGGTCGAGCCGGAGCTGGCTGGCGAGGAAGCGGCGCAGCGGGCTGGTGTCGAGCAGATAGTTGATGTTGCCGGCGCCGAGCAGCCCGCCGAGCCCGAGGTCCCGGACCCACCGGCTGCCGATCACGGCGAGGTTGCGGGCGTCGCTGCGATAGACCTGGGCCGAGTCGAGGGCGTGCCACATCGACCACAGCGACCGCGTCGCGGCGCGAAAGTCGTCGGCGTGGGCGGCGAGGTGTGCCGCATTGATCGCCCCGGCCGACACGCCGGTCAGCACGCGAAATGGAGTGCCCTCGAAGTCGGCGATCTCGGCGAGGGCCCGCAGCGCCCCGGCCTGATACGCGGCCCGTGCGCCACCGCCGGTGAGCACGAGGCCGAGGGTGGTCACCCGCGCAGATATACACCCGGCCGGCGGCGTTACGCACGGGCCCGGCGAGCCGCGCGTCTGCGTCTGTGCGGCGGGTCGGTGCCGGATGGATCCCGATGGATCGGGTTCCATCATCCTGCGTTGTGCCGCTATCGGCGCCGTCGCCGGTGCAGTATTCTCCCCGGGCTCCGTTGACCGTGCCCGCACCACCGCCCGACCTCGAGCCCCTGCACACCACCCACGTGCTGCAGGTCGGGCTGGTCCGCGCGGCGATCCAGATGTTCGGGCTGCCGGCCGCCCTGGTCGACGAGATCGTGCTCGAGACCTTCGTGATGGCCCACGGCCGCGGCGAGGACCTGCGCGACCCGGCCCAGGCCAGGGCTCGCCTGGTCGTGCTGGCCCACCGGATCTCCGACAACTTTCGTGATGAGGTGCCCGCCGACGCGCCGCCGGTCGGCTTCCCGATCGCCGGCGGCCAGGTGCTCGGACAATTCCTCGACGGCCTGCGCGACGGCCGACGCGAGATGTTCGTGTTCGCGGAGCTCGGGGGCCTGCGCGTCGCGGAGATCTCCGCCGAGCTCGGGCTCGCGTTCGAGGCGGTGCGCGTCGCCCTCTTCGAGCTCGCGCGGGACTTCGCCGCGGCCACCGCGACCGTGGGCGCCGAGGAGCTCATGCACCGCTGGATCGCCGCCTGCCAGCCCGATCCCGCCGGCGTGCAGCTCGGCTGGCACCGCATCATGACGCGCGTCGCTCCGACCTCGGGCGTGTCGCCCGCGCCCGAAACGCCGGGCGCCGCGTGGCCGCGACCGCAGGCGATCGCGGCGGGCCTCGTCGCCAGTGCGGCTC
>JAYUXQ010000958.1:0-3288 GCA_043752905.1 Nannocystis sp.
CCCGACAGGGTCTTGATGCGAATGCCGATGAACGGCGGCAAGCCGCCCTCCTTCATGCCGCGCGCGACCTCCTCGCCGGCCTGCACCGCGTGGCCGTCCTCCTCGGCGTCGGACCGGTTGCCGTAGCCGTCCTCGAAGTCGATGCGAAAGTCCTCGACCGCCTCGCGCTGCATCTTCTCGAGCACGCGCTCGTAGATCGTGTCGGCGTACCTCGCCTCGAGGCCGATCGCGTTCGCAAAGCTCCCGGCGTCCGGCGCGTATTGCTTGAGGACGCGCAGGCCGAGCTCGCCGAGTTTTTTGGCGGTGTCGTGGCGAAACAGGTGCGCGCCACCGTAGACGGTGTGCACCGGCTGCCGCGTGCCCGGCTCCCCCGGGTAACGCTCGGCCAGCCGCGCCTGCGTCGCGGAGAGGGCGGTGGTCAGGTCGTGCAGCACCTTCGCGGGCAGCGAGGTCGTCGTCGTCATGGACCAGAATGTACCCAAATCCGCGCGCACGAGGGTACGCAGATTTGCGGGCCACGCTCGGCCCACGCTCGGCCGCGCCGACGGCGCTATACGTGGGCGGGCTGGGCCGGCGGCCGGGCGATCGGGGCCTCGACCCTGGGCTCGCGCTTCGGGTCGCGTCGGGCGATGACGACGTAGAACACCGGCACGAACAGCACACCGAGCACGGTCCCCGCGAGCACGCCACCGATGACCGCGATGCCGATCGCATTTTGGGCCCCCGCCCCCGCGCCGCGGGCGATCGCCAGCGGGAGCACGCCGAGCACGAACGCCAGCGAGGTCATCAAGATCGGGCGCAGGCGGGCCCGCGCGGCCTCCAGCGCCGCCTCGAGGCGACCCTTGCCCCGCTCGCGCAGCTCCTTGGCGAACTCGACGATGAGGATCGCGTTCTTCGCCGAGAGACCGACGGTCGTCAGCAAGCCGACCTGGAAGTAGACGTCGTTGGCGAGACCGAAGCCGAGCGTCGCCGAGACTGCACCCATGACCCCGAGCGGCACCACGAGCATCACCGCCGCGGGGATCGACCAGCTCTCGTACAGCGCCGCGAGGCACAAAAATACGACCAGCAGCGACAGCGCGTACAACATCGGCGCGTTGGCCCCGGAGGCGGCCTCCTCGTACGACAGGCCCGACCATTGAAAGCCGATGCCCGCCGGCAACTCGCCCGCGAGCTGCTCCATCGTCGCCATCGCGGCGCCGGAGCTGCTACCCTGCGCCGCCTCGCCCTGGATGAGGATCGTCGGGAAGCCGTTGAAGCGGTCGAGCTTGGGCGAGCCGTAGGTCCAGTGGCCGGTCGAGAACGCCGAGAACGGGACCATCTTCGCGTCCCTGTTGCGCACGTACCAGCGGTCGATGTCCCCGGGCTGCATGCGAAACGGCGCGTCGCCCTGGATGTACACCCGCTTGGTGCGCCCGCGGTCGATGAAGTCGTTGACGTAGGAACCACCCCAGGTGGCCTGCAGTGTGGCGTTGATGTCGGTGAGCGAGAGGCCGAACGCGACCGCCTTCTCCTGGTCGACGTCGATCTTGTACTGCGGGGTGTCCTCGAGGCCGCCCTGACGCACGCGCGTCAGGCCGGGTTGCTTGCTGGCGAGGCCGAGGAGCTGGTCACGCGAAGCCATCAAGGCCTCGTGGCCGAGCCCGCCGCGGTCCTGCAGCTGGAACTGAAAGCCGGCCGCGTTGCCGAGCTCGCTGATCGCTGGCGGGACGACGGCGAAGATCGTCGCCTCCTTGATCTTCGAGAAGGCGCCCATCGCCCGGCCCGCGACCGCGCTCGCGCGCTGGCTGGCCTCGCCACGCTCGTCCCAGTTCTTGAGGCGGATGAACGCGAGGCCCGAGTTCTGGCCGCGACCGTTGAAGGCAAAGCCCGAGATCGCCAGCACCGACTCGACCGAGGCCTCCTCGTTGACGAGAAAGTGGTCGCTGACGCGGTCGAGCATGGCCCGCGTGCGCTCCATGGTGCTGCCCGGCGGCAGCAGCACCTGGACGTTGAGCGCGCCCTGATCCTCCTCGGGCAAGAAGCCGGTCGGCATGCGCACGAACAACATGACCAGCGCGCCGACGATCGCCAAAAAGCCGACCATCGCCAGGAACGGCCGGCGCACCAGCAGGCCGATCACGCGCTGGTACCCGCTGCTGCTGCGGTCGTAGCCGCGGTTGAACAGGCCGAAGAAGCCGCGCGTGCGCGGGCCGTGGCCGGGCCTGAGCATCGTCGCGCACAGCGCCGGGGTCAGGGTCATCGCCACGACCACCGACAGCGCCATCGACGAGACGAGGGTGATCGAGAACTGACGGTAGATCATGCCGACCGAGCCGCCGAAGAAGGCCATCGGCACGAACACGGCGGCGAGCACGAGGGCGATGCCGACCAGCGCGCCCGAGATCTGGTCCATCGAGCGCCGCGTCGCCTCCTTGGGCGGCAGGCCGTCCTCGGCCATGACGCGCTCGACGTTCTCGACGACGACGATCGCGTCGTCGACGAGCAGACCGATCGCCAGGACCATGCCGAACATGGTCAGGGTGTTGATGCTGTAGCCGGCCGCGGCGAGCACGCCGAAGGTGCCGAGCAGCACGACCGGCACGGCGATCGTCGGGATCAGGGTGGCGCGGATGTTCTGCAGGAACACGTACATCACCACGAACACCAGCGCGATCGCTTCGATCAGCGTCTTTATCACCTCCTCGATCGACATACGCACGAAGGGCGTCGTGTCGACCGGATACACGGCCGCGAGGCCGGGCGGGAAGAACTGCGAGAGCTCGGAGATCCTGGCACGGATCGCGTCCGCGGTGTCGAGCGCGTTGGCTCCGCTGGCCAGCCGGATGCCCATCGCGGCGGTCGGCTTGCCATTATAAAAGCTCTCGACGTCGAAGCTCTCGCCGGCGAGCTCGACGCGCGCCACGTCGCGCAGCCGCACCTGCGAGCCGTCCGGGTTGACGCGCAACATGACCCCGGCGAACTCGTCGGCGTCGCGCAGGCGCGTCTGCGCGGTGATGGTCGCGTTGAGCTGCTGGCCCTCGACCGCCGGCATGCCGCCGAACTGCCCGGCCGAGACCTGGGTGTTCTGGGCCTGGATCGCGGCGGTGACATCGAGCGGCGTCATGCGAAACGACGACAGCCGGTCGGGGTCGAGCCAGATCCGCATCGCATACTGCGAACCAAAAGCCTGCACCTCGCCGACGCCGGGCACGCGCGAGATCGGGTCCTGCAGGGTCGACACCACGTAGTCGGCGATGTCGTTGCGGACCATGCTGCCGTCGGCCGACACGAAGGCGGCGATCAGCA
>JAYUXQ010000959.1:0-8090 GCA_043752905.1 Nannocystis sp.
CAGACCGGCACCCAGCTGACGATCTCCGACAGCCACGCGGTCGAGCCGGTCGGCATCATCACGGGCGAGCGCATGTACAACTTCGACGCCAGCGGCGGCCAGCAGGTGTTGTTCACCGGTTGCCACGCGAGCGGCGGCCGTCACCACTACGTCTCCAACGGCACGACATGGACCTCGGGGGTCGTGTTCCACCGCTCGACCTCGACCGGGACCCACGCCTCGAGCGAGGGACACCGGCGGTGGAGCATGGGCCTGCTCTACGACAATATCGTCGAGAGCGCGCCGAGCAAGGACGGCATGGTCGTGCTCGGGCTCTACAACCGCGGCGACTACGGAACCGGTCACGGCTGGGCCTCGGCGCACTCTGTCGCCTGGAACTACGACACCGGCACTGGCGTCGGCGCGATCCAGCAGCCACCGACCGCGCAGAACTACGCGATCGGCGGTGCGGGCGAGTTCACGGGCGACAAGCCGGCCCCGTTTGCACAACCGGAGGGTTACATCGAGGGCACGGGCAAGCCGGGCCTGGTGCCAGAATCACTGTACGAGCGCCAACTCGCCGAGCGCCTGTGTGGCCAGCGCTGACGGAGCATGCCCGCGGCCGACGACTCGATACATGCACCGGCCAGACCGCTCTCCACTGCGCCGTCGACACGGCGATCGACGAGGCGCTCCAGGCGATCGGGACGTCGTCGTCCGTCAAGCTCGCCGGAAGTGCGAGGGTCGGCGGATCGGGCTCGTCGCGCGGCACGGTCGCACGCCCGAGCGCCAGGCATGCGACCGCGGTGAGCCCGAGCGCCCACCAGCCCGGAGCACGCCGCGGGTGCCTGTCTGGTGCCAGGTCGGCAGTGTTGTGCCGTCCGTCTACGCGCTCGGCCTCCTGCTCTATCGCCTGCTCACGGGGCGGCGACCCTTCCCCGTGTCCGGCGGCGAGCCAGTGCTTCGCGGCCTTGAGGTCAGTTCGCAGCGTTGCGCCAACGACGACGATGCGGAAGATTTCCTGACGCTCGCCGTGCAGGGGCGTCGAGCCGCCCACGTTCGCTCGGGTGAGGCGTTACACCTGTGCCGGCTGAGTGTTGCCATCGAGCCGCCAAGGAAACGTCTTACTTATGTGAGGTTCGGAAGCGGTTCGCTACAAAACTCTGGATTGCCGAAAGTCTGGCGCTCGTCGCCGAACAGCCTCAGAATCGCAACCAGCAAGTTATTGTGCGACTTGTCGACGATGTCCTGATTGCGCAAGTAGCGCCCGCCGCGGAGGCCTCCACCACCGCCGGCCAGCAGGAAGGGCATATTGTCCATTTCATGGGTTGGCGGGTCGCCGAGCTCCGAGCCGAAGAACACAACGCTCTCGTCGAGGAGGGTGTGTCCGCCCATATCCACCGCATCCATGGCGAGCAGAAGATAAGCATGCTGTTCCGAGTACCAGGTCACAATCTGCTCGCACTCAACCGGCCGAAAGCCGCCGTCGTGCTGGTAGAAGTGGTGGTGTTGATGGAGCCCGAGCCATGGAAACGTGTGCTTGGCCTCCGTGTCACTCCACTGGAACGAGGCCACACCGGTCATATCGCACGCGAGAGCCATCACCATCATGTCCATCATGAACTTGCCGACCTTGGGGATCGCCTCATCAGTAGATTGGTCGACGATCGCGCCATCGTCATCGGCTCCCAGCCCGACGGCGGGGTCGTAGTCGGACGTGTCGACCAATTCGGGCAAGATGCACGTACCGCCGAGCATCGCCCCGTTCTCAAGGGACTTTTCGAGCTCGCGGAGCTTCGTCAGGTGTTGATCGAGCTTCGCCTTATCGCTTGCCCCGAGCCGCTGTGCCAGTCGATCGTAGCGGCGATCGACGAAATCCAAAATCGACTTCTTTCGCGCCAATTGTGCAGCCCCCACGGGATTGTTCGGGTCGAGCGCCCCGAACAGGCTCGTAAAGATTGCTTGCGGGTCGAGCCTCGGCGGGATGGGATCGAACGTGGCATTATCTTCGTAGTGAGCGGTATTGATGGGATGTAGCAGCCCGTGAGACTTGCCGGTGCCCCAGCGGACGGCCATCTGCAGGCTTTGCTTCGACTTCTGAGCCGATGCCTTGGCGGCGATTACTTGGTCCAAGGAGGGTCCACGCGCGAAGCCGCCTTCCAAGTCCTGCCCGTTGCCCGTCAACCACGCAATGATCCCTGCCTGGTGAATCTGTCCGTCGGCTGATTCCATATTGAGGCCGTCAACGACCAAGAGCTTGTGCTTGATGATCTCCAGGGGCATGAGAATCGAACTCAGTGCAAAGTCCGTCTCGCTGCCCGTCGGCCGCCACCGATTCACCCCCTCCCCGTCGTCGATCACCGACCCGCCGGGCGTGTACACAGTCACGAAGCGCTTCGCTGGTTGCCCCTCCGCGCTCGCTAAACGCCCGCGCTCCATTATCTCCAGCCACGGAAGCGCGATGGCGATGGTCCCGGCTCCACGCAGAACGGTCCGACGGCTAAGGTGAAATTTCCCCATGATCATCACTCCTTGTCGAGCGGCATGTAGAGGAAGCCGTCGGTCTGCGTGAGTTCAAGTAACAATGTCTGGATGTTATATCCAGACTCTACAAAATTGGCCTTGACGTCTTCTTGAGTGCACGCCTCATCGGCGTACTTCAGACTCCGGCCGTACGCGAAGTTGAGCCAATTCGCAGCAAAGCAGGCGTGGGTTTGCTCTGCTCCGGCGATCTTTCTCACCAGTTCTACCGGGCCCACGATGGTTCCTTCGGTACCCGGGACCGAGCCGCTGGCGTCAATCTTCACCCCATTCTCTGTGTCACGCCAAAGACCGACGGCGTCATAGTTCTCCAAGGCGAGCCCGACTGGGTCCATGAACGAATGGCATCCTTGGCACACGGGGTCCTCGCTGTGCTGTGAGAAGCGCTCCCTTCCGGTTTTTCCGGACTCCGGATCGGGAGGCTTGATCTGCGCCAGGATATCGCCTTCTGGTAGCGGGATCTTGATGCACATCATCTTCTGCACGAAAAACGACCCGCGAACCACAGGGTTCGTCATGTTCGAGTGGATCGTCCCGGCGACGATACCTGCTTGCGTCAAGAGCCCGAGGCGCTGAGCCGTGTCGAGCGGGACCTTTTGGAAAGCATCGCCCTCGACTCCTTCGACGCCGTAGTACTGCGCCAGCGGCCCGTTCATGAGCGTGTAGTCAGCCGTGAGTGCGGACAACCAGGTGCCGCCGCCCTCGAAGATCTCGTGTTCCAGGAAACGTTGGGTCTCCTCTCGCATCAAGGCGCCAATCTCGCTCGAATAGGTCGGGTAAATCTCCGGGTCGCGCTCCAGATGCGCAAGGCCGCTAATCGGCAACAGATTGTCGAAGAAGAAGCGGAGCATTTGCCGCGCCTGAGGGGCGTCGAGCATCCGGGTCGCTTGCGCTAATACGCCCGCATCCGTGAGCAACTCGCCGGAATCGGCCGCCGCGCGCAGGGTCGCGTCCGGCATCGTACCCCACAAGAAGTACGAGAGTCGGCTGGCCATCTCGTGACCACTCGGACGTCGCCGCCCCTTCGGGTCAATCGTACCGTGCTCGACGCGGTAGAGAAAATCGGGGGACTGCAACATCGCCTCGATCATGGCGGCCAAGCTGGTCGGAAAATCTGCATCGACGCGAAGCGCCTTGTGCAGGGCGAGAAATTCGTCGATCTCTCCAGCGTCGAGCGGTCGTCGGTATGCGCGGGGTATAAAACTCTCGAGCCAGGTGCGCACACATGCCTGTTCCACCGCAGCGCTCGTGCTGTCCGATACTTCACCTGCGCACGCGGCCAACCGCCCGAGCGACTTCGGGTCCGCCGTGGCCCGCAGGGCCACAGAATTGCTTACAATATTGTACTGCTCGACGAGGAGGCTCGAGACTCCTTGTGCGTCTGCGTCGTTGCCGAAGCCGTTCCCGATCTCCTCACTCGGCAAGGCGCTGGCCGGGTTCGTCTTATCGTCGAGGAGGTCGCGTACAGTGTTGTTGTACTCGAAACGCGTCAAACGGCGAATTGGTGCTCGATCGACATGGATCGCCTCGGGGTCACCGCACGTCTCGCTGCTCGTATCACCCGTGTCTGACGAGCTTTCCCCGCCTGCCGTCTGCTCGATGGCATCGGCGGTGCAGCCCGCGGTGAGGGCGATAATGCCAAGATACTTTCCCAGCTTGTACACAAACTCGTACTTAGCTGCGATCGGAGACATAGTCAAGAGCGTGGCGCGTGTTCTGGATGGGTTCGTCACCACCGCTCTCGCAGCTCGGGCGGGCGTGAGAGTCGGCCCGCGAGCCGGGCGACCGAGCGCGCCGCCTTCGTGGGTCGGGGTGACGATGCCGTTCATCGGCGCCCTCAAGGCGGCTCGATGGATCTCGACCGGTGTCGACATCCCCCAATGGGCGGTTTGCCTGGGGGCCGGGGCATCCCACCATCGCATCGACAAATTCGATATATTGCAATGAGGGGGAAGTAGAAATGAAGACACGTGCAGCGATCTTGACGTCCTGGGTAATCGTGGGTGGCTGTGGACAGCAGCCGGGCGTCGAAGGCACTGAAGGGGGCCCTGGCAGTGGGACCGGGACCGACAGCGGCGCCACGGCGTCGCTGCCGACCGGGGGCAGCGAAACGACCGAGAACGACCCGACGGGTCCGACCGGGAGTGACACCGGCAGTGACACCATTAGTGACACCGGCAGTGACACCGGCGAGCCGCTGTGCCCGAACTGTACCGTTCTGCCGGTCGAGGTGCTCGGCGCCGAGGCGGTGACGAAGGAGGTCGAGATCGAGGTCGCGGGCGACCCCACGGCCGTGAAGACGCTCGCGCTCCAGGTGCACGGGCTGAGCTACCAGACGATGGCGAGCGTGCAGGTCGGCGACGGCGCGTGGATCGACCTGCGCAACGACGCCGTCGAGGTCGTCGGCCCGGGTAAGACCTTCGGGGGGATCGGCGGCGGCTTCGCCACGCTCATGCTGCGAGTCGCGGTGCCGGACGGCGCCGTCCAGGCGGGCAACAACACGCTGCGCTTCCGCTACAACGGCACCGACGGGCGCTCGCTCGGCTACCGCGTGCTAAAGATCGACCTGCTCGACGCGGACGGCCAGCCGCTGCTCGATCAGGGGCAGTTTCTCCTCGACGACCCGGCGAAGTGGACCGCGCCGAGCAGCGACGCGGCCGTGATCGCCGGAGGCAAACAGCTGTGGGGGAGCGCCACGCTCGAGCGCTCGCCGCTCGACGCCACCGCGATCAAGGCGACCTGCAGCGACTGTCACGCCAGCGACGCGCGCGACCTCGAGTTCTTTGCGTTCTCGAACCTCTCGATCATCGAGCGCGCGCGCTACCACGGCCTGTCCGAGGCCGACGGCGAGGCGATCGCCAGCTACGTGCGATCGCTCGGGCTGCCGCGGGTCGGTCGCCCGTGGAACCCGCCGTTTCAGCCCGGTCCAGGGCTCACGCAGCGGCCGGTCTCGGAGTGGTCGGCGGGCGCGGGCGTCGACGCCGTCCTCGACGACGAGCTCGACGGGCTGGCGAACCTGCCCGGGGGCGGGGTCGACAAGGCCGCGCTGATCGACGGCGACCACATTCTCCGGGTCGACCTCCACGACATCCCGATCGCCCTCCAGCTGCTCGACTGGAACCACTGGCTGCCGGACATCCACCCGAAGGAGTACCTCGGCGACGGGCTCCAGGACACCAGCAACTGGAAGTTCTATCAGGCGATCCGCGACGGCCTGTCCGGCGCGACCGAGGGCGGCGCCGACAAGTTCAAGCGTGACGACCTGCGCCAGCGCATGGACGACTGGGCCAACTCGATGACCTACACCTACGGCGACACCAAGGGGCTCTACGACCTGGCGATGCCCGACTCGTCGGTCACGCCGCAGCAGTTTCGCCAGGCCTACGCGGCGGGGGCGTGGAACGCTGTGAAGCTGTGGGAGCTGTCCCACGAATTCGAGCTGCAGGAGCTCGGCCCGCAGACCTTCGGCGTGCTCGGCGAGCCGCGGAGCTGGATCAGCAACCGCCACATCTTCGACGTGTCGCCGCACATCATCCACCAGCTCCGCAGCGACCAGCCGTTCCTCGTGGAGGTCAACACCCACGGCGACACCGAGCCGCTGCTGATGAACAACTACCTGGCGAACACGTGGTACCAGCTGCAGCTGCTGATCGACTCCGGCCACCGCAAGATCGCCCGCGGTGGGCACCACACGATCGACTGGGGCTACATGGCCGGGCTGTTCGGCGACCTCAAGAAGGCGCGCCAGCTCGGCGAGCCGATGCGGCGCCTGCTGTTCTTCCTCAAGTCGATGGAGGTCCAGGACAGCGGCCTCGGCCCCGAGCCGGAGTACGGCCCGTGGTGGACGTGGAACCTCCGCGACACCAACTGGGCCCACCTCGAACTCGACGATCCCCGCTGGAAGGATGTCCCGCAGGTCAATCGCGTGCTCGACGCGGCGATCGGCGCGTGGTCCGACAAGACCGGAACATTCACCGTCGCGCAGTGGAAGCAGACCCACGGCATATCCTACGACGGCGCCAACATCGAGGGCGACGCGTGGGTCATCGGCGGCGGCATTAACAATGAGCAGAACGATCGCAGCATCGCCGACTGGATGTGGGGAACCCTCCCGGCCGCGAAGGAGCTCGGCGTGCACGGGAGCGTGCTCGCGGCGATGTGCAACTTCGGCGCGGCGATGTGGCCGAACAACGACTGGGACCAGTTCCTGCGCCCGCAGGCCGACCTCGCCGCGCCCGCAGGCCTCACCGCCCAGCCCGCCGTCGAGTCGGTCGCGCTGAGCTGGCAGGCGACCGGCGGCGCCGCGTCGTACTCGGTGCTGCGCGCGACCTCGGCCGACGGCCCCTACCTGACGCGCGCCGTGCTGGTCCAGGGGACCAGCTTCGTCGACACCTTGCTCGACCCGGACGCGACCTATTTCTACCAGGTGACGGCCAACGACGTGACGCTCGCGGGCCCGGCCTCGGGCGCGGTGTCTGCGAAGCCGACCACCGGCCTGGTCGCGCGCTACGACTTCAACGAGCAGGGCGTCGAGGTGCTCGACGCGGGGCCCGCGAACAGCCGCGGCAGGCTGTTCGGCGCGGCCAAGCGGGTCGAGGGCCCCGGCGGGCGCGCGGCGATCGAGCTCGATGGCGCGACCGGCTTCGTCAGCGTGCGGCACTCGCTGCACCGCTGGCTCGGCCGCACCGCGACGATGGCGGTGTGGGTCCAGACCTCGGCGGCGGGCGAAGGGCTCAACTTCGTCCGCCCCGGCATCGCCGGCGCCGCGGGTGGCGGCACCGACGAGGACTACTGGGGGGTGATCGACGAGCAGGGTCGCATCGGCATCAACGAGGTCTTCAGCGCCAAGCCGATCCACGACGGCGAGTGGCACCACGTGGCGCTCACACGCGACCACGAGACCGGCGCGCTGCAGGTATTCGTCGACGGCGAACTGTCGGCGAGCGGCAACGGCGACACGGGCGTAAAGATGATCCGCTTCAACAGCCTCGGGCGTACGGATGTCACGCTGAACTACTTCGACGGGTCGATCGCGGAGGTGCAGATCTTCAACCGTGTGCTCGGCGTGGACGAGATCGCGGCGCTCGCCGTGCCGTGAGTCGGTCTGTCCAAGGAGATCGTCGCTGGCGATCCGGCGCTCACGACCCCGCCCGCGCCTCTCGAGCGGCTCGTCGCTGCCACGGAGATCGCGGAGGAGAAGCTGCGCCAGGCCGACGACGACGACGACGCGGAAGACTTGCTGACCCTCGTCGTGCAGGGGCGTCGGGCCGCCTACGCGCGCACGAAAACGGCGCTACACATGTGCCGGCTGATCGCCGCTGCCGACGTCGTGCTCGCACGCGACGCGGTGCGGCCGGGTCTCAAGTCTGCGGCCACAGACTTCCGACAGGAGGCGCAGGGCAGGGTCGGTGCGACGGCTTGCGAGGATGTGGCGCCCCATGGCGAGACGAACGACCCGCCGCCGGACGGGGCCGAGACGGACGGCCCTCCGCTGGACAGGGCCGCCGTGGGCCGTAGCGAGGTCATCGTGGGGCCGTCCGAGCCGCCGACGCCCCGCCCCGCCCCGCCGC
>JAYUXQ010000960.1:0-19914 GCA_043752905.1 Nannocystis sp.
GGCGCCAGAAAGCGGCGAACAGCGCCGACGAGGCGGCGCCATCGAAGCACCAGCCATGATGGAGGACGTGGACTGCCATGAGCTCGCCCGCGGGTTATACCCGCGCCTTCCGGCCACGTCTCGAAACCGGCGGGTCAGTCACGGTCGTGGACGCCCGGCTGGCGGACGTGGACGGTGAACACGCCCTCCGGGACGTCGGGGTCACCGGAGTCACTTGCAGGCGCGGCGTGGGGGTCGAACAACAGCAGGCTGGCGGTCGGGCGCTGGTGTGGCTGCGAGATGGCGCGAGCCGGCCGCGGCGGGGGCGGCGGGGTCAGGCTGACGAGGCGGCCGCCGCGATGGATGACGCCGACGCTGCGACCATCGCTGACCATGAGGTTGAGGTGGGCCGGGTGGCCGAGGCGCTCGTCGAGCGCGGCCAGTGCCTTGCGGATCGTCGCCGGGGTCGCGTAGGCCTTCCCGAGCTCGCCGGCGGCGTGAAGCGTGGCGAGGAAGGAGAGGACCACGAGCTCGCGATCGCCGATCGGTCCGCCGCTGCGGATCAGGAACTCCGGGAGGGTCGAGCGCAGCCCGGCGCGTAGCGCCTCGACCTCGTCGGCGCGCCCGGCCGGCAACAGCGAGCTCTCGGCCCGGACCCCGATCCAGCGCTGGAAGCGGACCATCGCAAGGCTCGGGGGCAGCCCGGACGAGGTCGGGGGCAGCCCGGACGAGCTCGACGACAGCCCGGACGAGGTCGGCGGCAGGGCCGTCGAGCTGTCCGATCCGCCAGGTCGGGCCGGACTCCCGGAGACGACCGCATAGGCCGCCAGCGTGGTCTGGGTCGGGGCGCGCAGCAGGTCGGCGAGGAAGTCGGCCCTCGGGTCGCGGACCACCGGCCGCGCCTGGACCAGCGTCTCGTTGTCCTGCACGCCGCCGACGACCCAGGCCCGCAGCGAGCCGGTCCCGCCGTCACCGGCCGGCACATAGCGGGTCCATCGCTGCGCGAGCATCTGGCCGAGCCAGCTCGCCTCGTTGAAGCCGTCGGGTTGCGCGTGCACGAGGGCGGCGAGGGCGACAGATTCCACGAAACGAGGATACCAGCGAGAACCCAGCGAGGCCTCCGCGAACCTGTCGCGGCGCGTGGCCCCGGGCGCGTCCACCTGCGCGCGCGAGGGGACGCGCCCGCTCTCCGGTCTGGCTCGCGTGACGCGCCTGTCACGAGGACGAGGAGCGCGGCAACGCACCGCCTGCGATCACGACGGTGTGAGGGCCTGCGATCGTCGCTACAAATTTGCCTTCGTACGCGCGAGCTGCTTCCACTCGAGCGTCGCGTGTGACAGCCGGCGCCTCGTGGGCACCGGGTCGACGGGTCGTGGTCCGCGAGGCGATCCCCACGCACCTGCCGAATGTAAGCATGCGAGGGCAGACGGGCGTTCGGGGCCGCGGTGTGGCCACCCCAGGCGCTCGTGGGCCGGTCCAGCACCGCGAATTCGTCGGAATTACCGCCACTGGCGGCCTCCTACGAGGTTTGGCGCGTACCCGCGCGAGCCCCGCCAGGCGCGCATTAACCGTGCAAAGACTTGCCCGAGGGGGTTGCCGCCGACGGGAGACTGATCTCAGAATGTGCGCGCATGCGAGTTCCCACGGGACGGCTCCGGATTGTCAGCACGCCGCAAGGCGATGCTGCCGATGCGCACGAGGGTCCGCCATCGCCGGGCCATTACATCCGCGAGCAGCGACAGCGCCGCGGGATGAGCGTCGAGCAGCTGGCCATCGACACGAAGATCCCTCGCGCGAGCATCGACGCCCTCGAGGAGGATCGATTCACGGCGCTGCCCGGCCCGGTGTTCGTGAAGGGCTTTTTTCGTTGCTGCGCGCGCTCCCTCTCCCTCGACGCCGAAGTGGTCATGGCGTTGCTCCACGAGCACGAGCGGGCCCAGCAACAGCTCAAGTCCGGCGGCCGCCGCGAGCGCAACGCGCCCCAGCTCCTCGGGCGGACCTTTGATCGAAACGCGGACAGGAACGCCGATCGCCAGCCCGAACGGAGCTTTGATCGCCAGACGGATCGCCAGACGGATCGCCAGACGGACCGGCACATGGACCGGCACATGGACCGGCACGCGGATCGCCAGACGGACCGAAACGCGGGCATGGCGCCGCAGTACACGAACGCGGCGCACAGCTACGCGGGGTCCGCGGTGTTCGGGCCCCCGGTGCCGCGAAGCCCCGTTCCCGCCGCGCCGGTGCACGCTGTCCCGGGGGAGACAGCCCTCGCTTCCCCGTCATCAAGCCCGAACGGCGCGCGTCCGATCGGCCCGCTGTTCGACTTCCGGGCGGTCGCCCCGCTGCTGGCCGGTCTCGGTCGTTCGCTGGGGCTCAACGGCGCCGGCATGTCGCGCGTGGTCTCGGTCATCCGCGGCGCCTCCAATTCACGGCTACTGATGTGGATCGCGGTTAGTCTGCTGATCGCCCTGATCGTCGTCACCGCCTTCGTGATGGCCGGTGGCACCGCCCCGAACCTACCGCAGTCGTAGCGCCCCTCCTTTATTAAAGGAGGGGAGGGGATTTGGCGCTATATGGAGGGCCGCAGCGTATGCGTCAGCCCCAAAGCCCCGCGAACGACCTGGCCAAGCTCGTGCAGAGCGGCGACGTACGCCGGCTCGCGCGGGCCCTGACGCGTCACGACGATGTCCAGCTCGGCGCATTGCTCGACAACCTCGAGCCGGCCGAGCAGGACATGGTGTTCGCGCATCTGCCCGGCCCGCGGCGGGCGGCGGCGCTGGCGAGCATGCGCTACGAGGTCGCCGCGCAGATCATCGGCCGTCTGGCCCCGGAGGAGGCGGCCGGCCTGCTCGACGGCCTCGAGAGCGACGACGCCGCGGACATCCTCGGTCGCATCGACCAGGGCAAGCTGCGCGACATCCTGGCCAGGTTCGACGCCGCGGACGCCCACGCGCTGGAAGAACTGCTGGCCTATCCCGAGCGCTCGGCCGGCGGCATCATGTCGCCGAGCTTCTTCTCGGTCCGCCAGGACGTCACGATCGCCGAGGCGACCCGGCGGATCCAGACCGCCGAGGAGCTGCCGCAGCACGTCCAGTACCTCTATGTGGTCGACGAGCACGATCGCCTGGTCGGGGTCATCGGCCTCCAGGTCCTGGTGCTCAGCAAGCCCGACCAGCCGATCCACGCGGTGATGGCGACCGAGCTGGTGACGGTCACGGCCGACACCGACCAGGAGAAGGTCGCCGAGGTCGCCAGCCGCTACGACCTGGTGGCGATCCCCGTGGTCGACGACCAGCGGCGGCTGCTCGGCGTCGTCACGATCGACGACATCCTCGACGTCATGCGCGAGGAGGCCACCGAGGACATCCTGCGCATGGCCGGCGCCGGCCAGATGCTGATCGACACCCGCGACTTCGCGATCAGCTTCCGCGCGCGTCTGCCCTGGCTCGGGGCGGCGGCGGCCGGGGGCTTGCTGGTCGCCATCTCGCTTCAGGGCTTCGAGGACGCCCTGCGCGCGGTGCCGGCCCTGGCGCTGTTCATGCCGGTGGTCGCCGGCATGGGCGGCAACGTCGGCACCCAGAGCTCGACGATCGTCGTGCGCGGGCTCGCCGTCGGCTATGTCGAGACCTCGCACATCGGCAGGCTGGTGATCCGCGAGGTGACGCTGGGAGCATCCCTGGGGCTGATCTACGGGACCGCGATCGCCCTGCTCGCGCCCCTGATAGGCACCACCGGCAGTGACCCCCTCGGCCTCGGCCTGGTGATCATGCTGGGCACGGTGGGCAGCATGATCATCGCCGCCGCGGTCGGGACCTGCGTGCCGTTGATCATGCACCGTCTCGAGATCGACCCGGCGATCGCCACCGGGCCGTTCGTCACCACCGCGGTCGACATCCTCGGCCTGCTGTTCTACTTCTGGCTGGCGACGATCCTGCTGACTATCGTGGTGTGACCGCATGCCGATCCCGAGCGCCGTCGAGATGGTCCCCGCGGTCGTGCTGCGCACGCGCCCGCTCGGCGAGGCCGATCTCTTGGTCGTGTTGCTGACCCCCGGGCACGGCAAGCTCGAGACGGCCGCCCGGCACGCGCGCAACTCGAAGAAGCGGTTCCCCGGCGGGCTGCCCTCGGGTCTACGCGGGCTCGCCGGGCTGGCCCGCGGGCGCGGGACTCTGGCCCGGCTCGAGAACTTCGAGGCCAGCGCCGATCACTCGCCGGTCGGCCGCGACCTCGACCGCTTCGCCTATGTCGCCTACCTGTGCGAGCTGACCGACGAGCTGGTGCTCGCGCGCCACGCCGACCCGCTGATCTTCGCGGCGCTGTGCACCGCGCTAGAGGCCGTGATCGCCGGTGCCCCGCGGCCGGGCGAGCTGCGGCGCTACGAGCTGGCGCTGCTGCACACCCTCGGGCTGCTGCCGGCGCTCGAGCTGTGCTGCGTGTGTGGTGAGCCGGCGATCGCGTCGAGCCAGGGCGTCGCCTTCGACGCGGTGCGCGGCGGGGTGCTGTGCCTGGCCCACGACCGCGGCGCCTCCCATCTGCCTCCCGAGGTGCTGAGAGCCGCCGGGGAGCTGGCCGCGGGGGCCGACCCGGGGCCCTTGGAGGACGCGTCGGTCGAGACGCGCCGCGGCCTCCGAGATCTGACCCAGACGGCCCTGCGAGCCCACATGCGCCGGCCCTTGCACTCGTTGGCGTTCTTCGCGGCGCTCCCGCGGGGCGAGGCGATCCAGCGGCCGAACGCCGGGGCAAACGCGGGCCCGCAGGCGTCCGAACCCTCACCGGGCGAGCCCGGCGAGCCGACGTGGGGGTCCGGTGGCGGCGAACTCAGCGGCGAGGTCCCGGCGCAGGACCCCGAAGTTATGGGCTCCGACCCGGACGACTGACGCCGCGCGTGCGCGGGGGTGGGCGGGTGTGATAGCTTCCCGCCGCATGTCACGTCCGCGAGGCAACGCAGGCCCGGGGTCTGCCCGACGCAGGCAGCCCGGGCCAGCTCAAAGCGCCGCGCTCGCGTTCGCTGCGGTCGCCACGCTGACGGCCTGTCCCGACCGCAACCGCGGCATCTCGCCCGAGAACGCCGGTCTGTTCTTCCCGGCCGGCACCGTGCTCGACCCGCGGGTCCCGAAGGGCACCCCGGCGCGCTGGATGTTCGTGCTCAACGCCAACAGCGACCTCGTGTTCAACTCGGGCACGCTGGTGCCGGTCGACCTCGACCGCTTCTTCGCCTCGTGGATGCGCGACCCCGCGGTCTGCTTCGCCGTCGACGGCACCCCCTGCATTGCGAACAGCGACTGCGCCGGCAACCAGGCCTGCGAGGCCGAGAAGTGCGTCACCGACGGCGGCGCAAGGGCCGACGCCTGCATGACCGGTCGCCCGGAGAGCGCCGTCGGGGACGGTCCGTGGAGCAAGTGGCCGGTCGTCGGTGACGTCGGCGCCGACCTCACCGCCGACGTGCCGTGCCGCCACAACGTGCTCAAGCCGCAGGTGATCGAGTGCGAGGACACCTTCCTCATCGAGGAGGACTCCCAGGTGTTCCTCGGCAACTTCGGCACCTCGCTGCGCGGGTGGGTGCGTGACCCCGAGGACCGCCGCCGCGACGCCAAGCTGTTGATCGCCGTGCGCGGCGACCCGAGCATCACCCTCGTCGACATCACGGATGACCCGGACGACCCCAACGCCCCGCCGATCCTCGACTGCGGGCAGGGCCCGGACTCCGGCCGCTACGACCCGCGGCGCTGCACCGGCGCCAGCTTGCTGCGCTTCGTCCGCAACGAGGATGGCGGCACTGGCCTCGGCGCCGAGCCCGCGAACATCCTTGCGATCGACGGCGATCCCAAGCTGATCGTCACCCACGCGACCCGCCCGCAGGTGACCGTCATCGACCTCGAGGGCCAGTACGACCTGCGCGGCCGCACCGACACCTGCAAGGGCACCGGCGACGACCGCGTGTGCAAGGACGGCGTTCCGGCGATCGTCCACACCCCGACCGTCTTCGACCTCGGCGGCCAGCTCGGCGGCGGCTGGGGCCTCGCGCGTCGGCCCTGCTTCCCCGGCACCGACAACGTCCCCGCCCTGACGATCACCCGCGGTCCCGACGGCCAGCCGATCGAGTGCGGGCGCGCGCTGATCTACGCCGGCTTTCGCACCAACCTCGTCGCCGCGCGCACCTTCATCAGCGAGGCCGCGCCGCTCGACCCCACCGCGCTCGGCCTGCTGCTCTCGGACCTCCAGGCCCGCATCGCCGCCCTCCAGGCCAAGATCGACGCCAGCACCGACGACGCCGAGAAGGCCGAACTGCAGGCCGAGCTCGCGCAGCTCCAGGGCACCCGCGAGCGCTACACCGCCTGGCTCGCCGCGCCGCAGGGCAGCTCCTTCAACCAGCGCTGCATCACCGTCGGCGAGGTCGCCAACGACGAGCTCCTCGACGACGACCTCACCAACCCCCGGACCAACGGCGCGATCCTGTGCGACCCGCGGCTGTACACCGCAGGGGCCTTTCGCGCGGCTGCCTTCGACATCGGCATCAGCGGCACCTCGAGCGTGCTCGGCGACCTCGCCTTCTCGGCCGACGGCAACCGTATGTTCGCGGTCCAGACCAACCCCGGCGCGCTCGTCTACGTCGACACCAGCCTCGACGACCGCAAGCTGACCCGCGACGCCAGCGCGGGCCTCGTCGAGCTGTGCGCCCAGCCGACCACGATGAGCCTGTTCTCCGACGGCGCCAGCGAGTATGCCGCGATCACCTGCTACAAGCCGCAGGAAATGTTCATCGTCGACCTCAGCGGCGTGCGCGTGGTCGCCAACTTGCTGCTCGGTACCGGCCCCCATGCGATGACCGTCGACCACGCGCGGCAGTACCTCTACGTCGCCAACTCCCTCGACAAGACGATCAGCGTCGTCGACATCAGCCGCCTGCGCGCGACCCGATTCTCGGAGGTCGCCCGCCTCGGTCGCCGAGTGCCCTACCTGCGATGAGCCTGCGATGAGCCTGCGATGAGCTCCGTGCCACCCAAATCGTTCGTCCTCCAGCACGCCGCCATGGCTGCTGCTTTCGCGTCGCTTGCATCGCTTGCATCGCTTGTTGCATGCAACAACCGGCAGAGCGTCGTCGTCCCCAACCGCGTCCTCGACCGCCCGACCGACATGGTCATGGCCTGCCTGCGGCTCGACCCGATTACCGACATCATCGCCCCGACCTCGCTCGACCAGTGCGTCAACGCGACCTGCGGAGACCTGCGCCTGGTCGGCTTTATCGCCAACTCGGAGCGCGACGACATCGCGATGTTCAGCAAGTGCGCCAACTCGGTCCTCGACATGGACGAGGCCACCCCGGGCGCCCAGCTGATCCCCGCCGGCAAGGTGCCCACGAGCATGACCATCACCTCGGGCGACGCCAACGGCTGCTTCGCCGTGTCGGCCAACCTCGGCAGCTGCGACCTCAGCGTCCTCGACGTCCCCGGTCTGTCCGCCTACGCTTTCGATGACGTGCCGATCCGCGACCCGGCCGAGCTCGTCCTCGCCGTCACGCCCACCCGCGGCGACGGCTCCCCGCTCGGCGCCCGGCCGGGCCAGGTGATCGCGGTCCCGCCGGAGCTCAGCAACAGCGTCCTGTTCGGCGACCTCGAGGGCGACACCGACACCGGGGGCGCCAGCGACGGGGGAGGGGACAGCGCCGACACCGACACCGGCGGCAACGTGCAAGTGGCCGCTTGCGACCTCGAGCGCCCCGGCAGCGTCTACGTCACCTTCCCATCGTGCCAGCTGATCGCCGAGGTCGACCTGCGGACCCAGCGGATCCTGCAAAGCCGCCAGTTCTCACGCGACCCGATGTCTGGCGACGTCACCGTCAAGGACACCGGCGTCGATCCCCTGTGTCCGATCGACTGCCCGGAGCTGTTCGCCAACAACCCCGGCGCCCTGCTGGACGCTCCACCCGGCGAGGTCGACGGCATGTACCCCTCGGCGATGGCCCTGATCGAGCCGCCCACGGACCCGCAGGACGACGCCGACCTCCAGATCGTCGACCACGCCCTGTACGTCGGCGGCCTCGGGACCGACACCCTGTTCGAGCTGCGCTACGACGGCCGCCAGTGGCTCACCGACCCGCTCGCGCTCGACCTGCAAGACGCCAGCGGCATCTCGGCGATCCGCCCCACGCCGCCGATGGTGCTCGGCCTCGACGGCGCCGAGCCCTACCATCAGTTCCTCTACATCATCGCCGGCGACGGCTCGACCCGCGTGGTCCGCCGCGAACTCGACGAGAACCGCAGCGAGATCGGCCGCGAGTGTGACACCCAGGTCGACCCGACCGCCGTGCTCGACCTCGTGTGCCACCCGGCCGAGTTCCCCGGCGAGAACCCCCCGGACCGCCGCCCCTTCGCCCGCGGCCCCGGCATCCGTGGCCCCAACGGCTCGCTGATCACCGACTGGACCTTCCAGAAGCTCGCCAAGCCGGCCACCGGCGCCTTGCCCGAGACGGGCTCCTCCCGCTCACCGTTCGGCAAGGCCGGCGTCACCGGCGTCGGCACCACCAGCTTCGGTCGCCTGGTGTTCGTCACCTTCGATCAGTTCAACACCGACCGCGCCGGCAACCCGACCGCGACCCGCGTCTCGACCACCAAGGACCCCCTCGGCCTGCTCGACGCGACGATCCAGCCGCACATGCTCTGGCCGACGCTCGACCCGGTCGCCGAGCCGGTCGACAACACCGCCCTGCCGCGCATGGAAGACGCCCTGCCGCAGCGCCTGCTGCCCGGCGACAACGAGGGCCCCAGCGCCATCAAGGTGCTCGCACCCGCGCTGCGCCGCATCGACCTCGCCTACTCCGAGCTCGGCGTCGCCTGCAAGTACGTCGCCGACGACCAGGCCGAGGGCACCGCCGACGACGCCAACTGCGTCGACGAGACCGGCGACAAGACAGCCTTCTGCGCGACCGATAATCAATGCCGCGGCCAGGAGAACCCGCTGCTCTCGCCTCATATCCTGCGCGACGAGGGCGACCGCTTCGGCAACCCCGACATCGACGAGGCCGGCAGCAACGGCCTGTACAAGAACGAGGTCGTCCGTGCCGTCGTCCGCGACTATCGCAGCTGGATCGGCGGCACCTGGACGGTGTTCTGGGAGGGCGAGATCCCCGACACCTCGAGCTTCAACGGCCAGCTCATATGCGACCACCCCGGCTGGGAGGGCGGCACTTGTCTGAGCACCGAGGCCGGCGACACCCGCATCGTCGACAGCACCGCCCGCTTCTGCGACGCCGGCGTGCTCGCGGGCGACAAGCTGACCCTGTTCGGCTGCGGCTCGGACATCGACTGCGGCGTCGGTCAGTTCTGCCTCGTCGACCCGCGCACGCCGACCAACGGCACCGGGATCTGCGTGTCGCAGAGCGCCTACGACCGCCAGGAGGACCTGCGAAAGATCTGCGAAGATCTGATCTACGACCCCTGCGGCTCGCCCGTGCGCGAGTTCCTGATCACCGGCGCGTTCCAGAACGAGCTGTGGCTGCAGGCGATGGACCGACCCTCCACCGCGTACCTCATGTACAGCGACGTCGCCGTCTCCGAGGAGCCCGGCGACACCGACACCGACTCGGGCGGCGACACGACGATCTCCGAGCCGGCGCTGTGTGACGGCTCGTACCTGCGGGCGCTGCCCGAGGACGCCCCGGAGCCAGCCACCTACCGCCACGAGTGCGAGGCCCGGCTGCTGTGCGCGCCCGAGCAGCCCGAGACCGGCTGCGAAACCCACGACGACTGCGTCGCCCTGATCGACCCCAAAGCCGCCCCCGAGGACAGCTACCCGCTGTGCATCGACGGCCTGTGCCGGCGCACCTGCCAGGATGGCGAGGACTGCGTGCTACGTCGCCTGCCCGGTCCGGCCTGCGTGCAGGAGCTGGTCCGCTACCTCGTCCAGGCCCGCAACAGCTTCGTGGTCCGGGGCCCCGGCGCCTACGAATTCCTCGACCAGCGCGTGCGCGCCGACGAGAACGGCGCCTGCCACGAGGACCCGACCGTCTCCAACCTCATGACCAGCCGGATCCGGCTCGGCCGCGACGAGGCCGACAGCCGCAACAACGTCGCGTGGCCGATCCCCTCGTGCCCGCCGGGCAGCGAGCGGCCGGGCGCCGGGACCCCGAACCCCTGCTTCATCGACACCCCGCGCCCCGAGAACCTGACCTCGGACGCCCCCGAGGCCCTGTTCCACTACTTCGACTACGGCTACGGCCTCGAGGACAGCCCGGTCCCGGCGATCCGCTTCAGCAACCCGATGATGAGCCTGGTCCTCGACCTGACCTCGCTCCAGGGCCTCGTCGACCCCGTGCCAGGCACCGAGGACGACGTCTGGGACCCGAAGTTTCGCGCGTTCCGCCGGGCCCGCATCCCCCGCAGCTTCAACGAGTCGTTCTCGACGCTCCCCGGCTACAGCCCCTACGACATCGGCGTCGTCACCTCGAGCATCTCCCTGGTCGGCCCCACGCGGATCGTTAACGCGCCGGAGGCGGGCATCGTGTTCATCGTCGACACCGCCGGCGGCACCGGCACGGGCGGCGTCCGCGGCCAGGTCGTGCGCGTGGGCCTCATCGGCGGGCAACAGTCCCCCGACGAGAAGTTCCTCGTCCACTGACGGGAGATCCCGAACCGGGGCAGGGTCCGCCCCGATCCGGTCGTTTGCCGACAGGACCGGCTCCTGGGCGGCCTTTCGACCGCTTGGGGGGCGCCGTCATCTTGCGGTACCATCGGCCCCCGGTGCCGCAGTTCAAGATCAAATTCGGCGGTCGCACCCTGGCCCTGCCGGTCGGGTCGCACCTCGTCGGGCGCATGAGCGACTGCTGGCTGTGCCTCGACGACGACCTCTGTTCGCGCTACCACGCCCGCCTTCACGTCACCGAGACCGAGCTCGATGCCGAGGACCTCGACAGCAGCAACGGCTCCTACCTCAACGGACAAAAGCTCAGCGGTCGGGTGAAGACCCCGCTCAGCCACGGAGACAACCTCCGCATCGGTCGAGAGATCATCTCGATCATCAGCGACGGCAGCCTCGCGCCCGTCGATGACCCGATGGACAGCCTGCGCAAGACGATCGGCCCGCACGAGGAGACCCAGTTCCCGCAGTTGATCGTCCAGCTGGTCCAGAAGAGCCTCAACATGGGCAAGATCAAGGAGGCCGAGCGCTACGCGCTCGCGCTCACCAATCAGCTCATGGGCGCCAACGTCCCCGGCGACCACCCGAGCGCCCGCTCGTGCATCGCCTGCCTGATCGCCCTGGCGACCAAGTCATCGTCCGGCGTGTGGCTCGACCGCGTATTTCGCCTGCACGCGGTGCACGGCTGGCTGATGACCGACGACATCATCGAACAGCTGCGCGGCGCCCTCGACCGCATCACGCGGATCCCCGGTACCGGCCTCGAGGACTACGAGCGCACCCTGCGAGAGATGTCCCGCGACGGCGTCGAGGTCCCCCGCGGCCTCATGTCGACGATCGCCGAATTCAGCGACGCCTACGCCGGCCCCTAAACGGGCGGTCGTCAGTCGTCGCCCAGATCGACGACCGTGCCGTCCACCGCCACCGAGAATACGCGATCTCGACGTCCGCCGTTGGCCCGCACCAGCATGCCGTCCATGCCCCCCGGGTCCTGCGCGCCGGCCCCGACGAAGTCGAGGACGACCTCGTGCTCGAAGGGCGTCGACACCCGCGCGAGTCCGCGGCCCGGCACCGGCTCGCCACGCACCAGCTCCCAGCCCGCCAGCTCCATCTCCCAGCGGCCCATCAGCGTCTGCCAGCGGTGCCAGCCGTCGATCTGCAGCGCGCCGCGATATGTCCGCACCATGCGGTCCGACTGGATCTCGAGCTGGCGGTCGTCGCTCGCCGCGAGCCGAAGTTCACTGATCAGCCGCCGCGTGTCGCTGGTTCCCCACGTCGACTGGGTAGTCCCCGCGAGCGTCACGCCGGCGCTGGCGAGGTCGTCGTACGTGATCGTCGCCAGCCGGACATCGACGCCAGGCTCGCTAAACTCCACCTCGACCGCGCCGACGTACCCGCGGCCCCCGAGCGTGCAGCCGCCGGGACCGAAGTCGACGCGCACGCCCGTGGCCCCGACCTCCGTCATGTCGGCGCAGGGCACCCGCGCCGCCGCGTCCGCGCGCACCGCCGCGGCCATCTGCGACGGGCTCGCGGTCGGCTCGACGTGGGTCGTCAGATCGACGATCGCGTGCTCGAGGGCCATCGCGCGCGCGAGGTCGACGACCTCCACCAGTGTGCGCCCGACCTCGACGCTGCTGGCCGGCTCCGGCGCGCACGCGCCGAGCACCGCGCTCGCGGCGATCGACACCAGGCAGGGCACACGCGGCGACATCCGCGGACCAGGCTACCACGCCTGTGGTTGCGCCGCGCGCCCGGCCCTGCCAGCATGGGCCCTCCGGCTGCGCCGGCGCCCGCCATGCATCGTCCGCGTGTCCTCGTCCTGTCCCGTCGATCGCAACGCCTGATGCGAGCGGCCGCGTTGACGCTCACGTGGCTCCCGATCGCCGGATCCGCCGCGGCCCAGGTCCCACCGACGCGCACGACCACCGAGTCGAGCCTCGCGCCGATGCCCACGCCGCCGCCGATCCAGAGCACGCCGCCGAACGTCGGCGCTTCCGGACCCGCGACGCAGCCCTTGGTAGCGCCGTACACCGCCGCCAGCCAGCCCGGCGAGCCCCGTGGCCCGGCCGTGATCCAGCCGGTATACAGCGCGCCCGAGGTCCTCACCCCCGGTCCCGGTCCGGTCGTCGGTCCGCCGCCGCCCAACCCCGCCGACACGCCCGACGGCGCCCGCAAGCGGCGCGCGTGGGGGGAGGGCGGTACGCTGCTCCCGCGCGACGCCAGGGTCGGCCTGTACATCGGCCCGACCTTCAAGCTCACCGGCATCGACCGCCGGCCCGCGCTGATGCTCGGGGCCGAGTTCGCCGTCGTCATCGGCGAACGCTTCTCGATCGGCGCGGCGGGCACGGCCCTGACCACCCCGCTGCCGGCGACCCGCAACGACGGACGCACCTTCAACATGCGCATGCAGTACGCCGGCCTCACGCTCGGCGTGGCGCTCGTGCGCGTGAAGTTCTTCACCCTCGGCGTCGGCGCGCTGGTCGGCGGCGGCAGGGTCTGCCTCAACGACGAGCGCCTCGATCGCTGCGTCAACAAGGCCGGGATCTTCGTCGCGGAGCCCGAGCTCGATGTGACCTTCGCGATCACCAAAGTGCTGCGTGTCGCGCTGTCCGGCGGTTATCGCGTCGCGTTCGCGCAGGCGTGGAGCGGCCCCGCCGACCACCGCCTGCGCGGCTTCACAGGCACGGTCTCCCTGCGCCTCGGTCGCTTCTGACCCGACGCCCGTGTGAGCCGACTAGAACCGGCCCTGCAACACGAGGCCGCCGAAGGTCGGGGCGACGCGCACGCGGGCCGACTCGGACTGCCAGTCGGCGCTGCGCTTGCGGCCGAGGCCGAAGGCCACCGCGCCGCCGATCAACAACAGCGCACCGAGCCCGCCGACGACCCCGAAGGACACCGCCGAGGTGATGTTCGACTTCTCGCCCGCGGCGCGGGTCGAGTCGATGCGGTTGCGCAGGATCGTGCAGTCGTTCACCTCGCCGACCATCGCCATCGCCGGACAATTCATCATCGCCTCTTGTTGATCGTAGAGGCCGCCGTCGCCGTTGAGCTCCTCGCTGAGGCGCCCGCCCTTGGCCGCATACACGCCGCCGACGATCGATCCGATCACCAGCATCGCACCGCCGCCGCCCATCAGTCCGACACCCGCGAGGCGCAGCTTTTTGCCCGGGTCCTCGCCGCGCGTCATCGGCTTCTCGACCGGCTCGGCCGGCCCCTCGGGCTGTACCTTGGGCTCGCGCCGCGCGAGCTCGGCGTCGATGTCCGCGAGCAGCGGCTTGACCTCCTCGGGGTCCGCGCCGAGCGACGGGTCCTTCTCGACCGCCGCGACGTAGCTCTGCAGCGCCGTCCGGGCCTTTCGCAGGTAGTCGAGTTGCGGGTCCTCGTCGTGCAGCTTCTTGTAGCTCTGCCCGATGTTGTACAGGATCAGCGGATCCTTCGAGCGCTTGTACGCGGCCTCGAACTTCTCGATCGCCGCCTTGAAGAAGCCCTGGCTGAAGTCCTTGCGGCCCTCCTCGTACAGCGCGTCGGGGTCGGCCGCCGCCTCGACCTTCGGCGCCGCCGGTCGACCATGCGCAGGGGCGGGGAGGGTCAGACCGGCCGCGGCGAGGACCGCGACGAGCGCGAGGTGAAGCGAGGGCCGCGGCATCTTAGCGAGGCAGACCTTGTATCACGGATCGCCGGCGCGAGAAGCTTCGAGCCGCCATCGGCCGCCGGCTTTCCACGCCGCCATCGGCCGCCGGCTTTCCACGCCGGCTTTCCACCCCCGGCTTTCCACGCCGGCTTTCCACCCCCCTTTCGATCCTGCTCGGGATCTTGCGTGCGAAAATCGGTGCGCGGCCGGCCCGGCCACGGCTATCCTGCGCGGCATGCTCAAGGGTCTGCTCCGCCGCGCCCAGGAGGCCGCCAACAAGCATTTGCCAGCGGGCGTCCGTGACAGCGGCCGCCGCCTCGCCGACGCCATGCTCGAGCACGCGCCGCGGATCGTGCAGGACACGGTGGGCCCGCTGCTGCGCCCCTCCGGCGCCGATCCGGCCAGCCCCGTGCCCGCGGGATCCCCCACCTCCGCGGGATCATCCCCGGCGGCCGGCTCCACCGGCTCCACCGGGTCCACCGGGTCCACCGGGTCCACCGGGTCCACCGGCTCCACCCCCGAGGCCGAGGACTCGCTGGACTTTCGCGACACGCAAAAGCGCGTCGTGCTGTTCGGCTACCCCGAGGACGAATCCACCAACCGCGTCGCTGCCCTGTTCACCGCCGCGAGCGTCACCTTTCGCCGGCAGAACCTCCACCAGCAGCCGCGTGAGGCCCTACAAATTGCCAGCATGACCGGCGTCATGGTGCCGCCCTACGTGTATATCCACGGCCGGTTCTGGGGCGGCGAGGGCGAGATGGAGAGCCTGATCGCCCTCGATGAATTGCAGGTCGTGATCGACAACCAGCTCGATCGCCTCAGCGACGAGGCGCGCCGGATCGGCAAGCTGCGCGAGTCCTTCGACGACGCCCTGACCCCCGACAACATCGCGTTCCGCCTCGGCCGCGGCCACATCCTCAGCATCGACGGCCTCGACTGCTGGTACGAGCCGGCCCCGACGCCGCGCTTCTTCTACGACGGCGGCCCGCTGCCGGTGGTGGACATACCCCGCGTCGCCGCGGAGATCGCACGCCGCGCCGAGTCGCCCGACACGACCACCCGCTGGCTGTTCGAGCCGAGCGTCGGCGTGTGACGCAGACCCCCGGCACGTCCGCGGTCGCGACACCATCGCCGACATCGCCGACATCGCCGACATCGCCGACATCGCCGACATCGCCGACATTACCGACATCGCCGACATCACCGGCACCGCAAGATCATGCGAGTCTTCGGCAAGCCGCGATCCAGACCATATCCGAAACCTCGCAAGAACGCCTCCTGCGGCCCCATGGCCAGTGTTACGGCGCAGTTCCGCCCGAGCGCCTGTCACCCGTTCCATGTTTTGCTCCATCCCTGCGAAGCTGGCGGAAAGCGGCGCCGCATCACATCGTCGTGCTACGGTGTCGGCGGCGACCCGGGGGCCCCTCCACGCATATCCACGGTCGTCGCATCACGTCTCCTCGCGATTTCATCGTTCTATCCTTGCATCTTCTGATTCTTGATCTTTCTCTTCAGGGGCCCCCCCGGCCCGAGCTCAAGGCATGATGTCGGCCAACAGACCCCACAGCGCCGCTGCGACAGACTCCCTGATAGGCCAGACCGTCGGTGGCCAGTACACGCTCCAGCGCTTCCTCGGTCACGGTAGCAAGGCGCGGGTCTTCCTCGCCACGCACAGGACCCTCCACCGCAGCGTCGTCGTGCACCTGCTCAACGTCCCCTGGGCGGACGACAACACCGCCGGCGCTCGCTTCGAGGACCAGGCCCGGGCGCTCCGCGGCCTCGAGCACCCCAACATCGCCGCCATCATCGACTTCGGCCGCGAGCCCGGCCGCGTGTTCGTCGTCGGCGAGTACGTGGAGGGCAAGCTGCTCTCCAGCTACATCGAGCAGCTCGGCCGCCTCACCCTCGAGGGCTTCGTCCCGATCGCCGCGCAGATCCTCAAGGGCCTCGGGGTCACACACGCGCGCGGCCTGGTCCACCGCGACCTCAAGCCCGCCAACATCGTCCTGGTGGAGGAGCAGGGCCGCGCCAACTACGTCAAGATCCTCGACCTCGGCCTCGCGCAGCTGCTCGAAGGCCCCGCGCGCGGGGACGATGTCCCGCCGGTCGGCACGCCCGACTTCCTCGCGCCGGAGCAGATCCTCAACAAGCCGCTCGACCCGCGCACCGATGTCTACGCGCTCGGCGTCGTGTTCTACCAGATGCTGTCCGGGCGCCTGCCCTTCGTCGGGGATGCCCAGGGCGGCGCGCGCTCGGTGCTGTACAAGCACGTCAACGACAAGCCGATACCGCTGACCGAGGTGCTCCCGGCGGGCCACAACCTGCCCGACGGGCTCATCGAGCTGGTTCACGACTGCCTGGCCAAGAACCCCGACAACCGGCCCGCGGACGCCAACGAGGTCGTCGAGCGCCTGATCGACAGCGTGCCGGCGGCGATGTTTCGTCTACCCGTCGCCGGCGCCATCGCCCCGCGCCGCGTCACCGGCGAGATCACCCGCCACCAGACCGGCGACCTGCCGCGCTCGCAGACCGGCGACTTCCGGATCCCCGCGTATCGTCCCGATCCCCCGCCAGCGATTGCCCAGCACGACCGGACCCTCGCGGCCGCCGTCGAGGCCAGCGGTTTCCGGCCCGTCGCGACCATCGCCCTCGGCGAGCCTGTCAGCTCGAGCGGCGACACGCGACAGGGCGAGGTGGTCCGTGGCGGGAGCGCCGGCTGGGTGCTCGGCCTGCTCGCGCTGATCCTGACCGGCGGCCTGATTTACTTGTACGTCCAGAGCCAGCAGGAGACCGCGGCGCCGCTCCCCGGGGCGTCCGGCGCGACCGCAGGAGCCTCGGCCGACGCCGCGCTCGAGCAGGCCCTGGCCCGCGCCCGCGCGCTCGAGGCCGCCGGCAAGACCCAGGAGGCGATCGCCGCCTACGAGGCGATCCTCGCCGGAGACCCGAACCACGCGCAGGCCCGCGAGCGCGTCGCGGCGCTGCAGGCGATGAGCACCCCGACCACCCCGACCACCCCGACCACCCCGACCACCCCGACCACATCGACAGTGCCGGATCCGATCCCCGAGCCGGCCAAGCCCGATCCGACCACGCCGGATCCGGTCCCGGTCGCCGACCCGACCGCGGGCGCCGCGAAGACCAGCGACCCCGGCACGGACGTCGCTCCCACGCCCGACCCGACCCCGACGATCCCGAAGCCGGTCGAGCCGGTGCACGTGCAGTTCACCGTCGAGGCCTACCCGAAGTCCGAGATCTTCGTCGACGGTGTCACCCACGGAAAGACCCCGCAAAAGCTCGATCTGCTGGCCGGCGCGCACAAGTTCGAGATCAAGGCCCCCGGCTTCCTGCCGCACGAGGAGACCATCGAGGTCGCCGCCGACGGCCAGAAGTCGCTCAAGGTCAAGCTGACGCGCAGACCCCCCGGCACCGGCGGAATCAACCGCGCCGAGGAGGACGCCGCCTCCAACGAGCTCGACCCCGAGAACGACGCCCCGACGACCAAGATCGAGGTCCCGCTCAAGCGCTGACCGCTGCGGGCCTGTGACGGCCCCGCGCAACGGTCGCGCGCTCGCGGGCGAACTCGACGGGCCAAGGGACGACAGCCGCACCGCAATTGCGGTACAGCATCGCCTCGTCAGGCCCCCGGGGGGCCACAAGGACGTTCGGTCAACTCATGCTCATCGTGCAGAAATACGGGGGTTCGTCGGTTGGGAGCCTCGAGCGCATCCGCAACTGCGCGGCGCGGGTGCTGGCGACCCAGCGGGCCGGTCATGACGTCGTGGTCGTCGTGTCGGCGATGTCCGGCGAGACCAACCGGCTGATCGCGATGGCCAATCAGCTCGCCACGCCCTTGCAGCTGCCGGACGCCGATGCCCGCGTCGGCAGGGGCCCCTATGTGGCCAGCGAGCGGGCCGGGAACCGCGACCACGAGCGCGAGCTCGATCAGCTGATGTGCACCGGCGAGAACGTCAGCGCCGCCTTGCTGGCGATGGCGCTGCAAAACGCCGGTGGCGCCGCGATCTCGCTCGTCGGCCCGCAGATCGGCATGCGCACCGATGGCACCCACACCAACGCGCGCATCACCTCCGTCGATCACGCCCGCCTGCGCCACGAGCTCGCGGCCGGGCGCGTCGTCGTGTGCGCCGGGTTCCAGGGCGTCGGTCCCGACGGCAACATCACCACGCTCGGCCGCGGCGGCTCGGACACCTCCGCGGTCGCGCTGGCGGCCGCGCTCAAGGCCGATGTGTGCGAGATCCTGACCGACGTCGACGGCGTCTTCACCACCGACCCCCGGGTCGAGCCGCGGGCCCGCAAGATCGCCCGGATCACCTACGAGGAGATGCTCGAGCTGGCCAGCCTCGGCGCCAAGGTACTGCAGATCCGCAGCGTCGAGTTTGCCATGAAGTACAGCGTGCCGGTTCACGTGCGCTCGAGCCTCAACCACAACGAAGGGACCTGGATCATGTCCGAGCAGCGCAACCTCGAGTCCGCCGTCGTCACCGGTGTGGCCCTCGATCGCAACGAGGCCAAGGTGACGCTCACCAACGTGCCCGACCGCCCGGGCACCGTCGCCGCGATCTTCGGTCAGCTCGCGCGGGCCAACATCATTGTCGACATGATCATCCAGAACGCCAGCCGCGGCGGCTCGACCGACGTCACCTTCACCGTGCCGGAGAGCGACCTGCGCAACGCCGTCCGTGAGCTTCGGCGCCTCGAGCTCCCGGGCGCGGGTCCGATGGATGTCCTCGCCGATGCCGAGATCTGCAAGATCTCGATCGTCGGCGTCGGCATGCGGACCCACGCTGGCGTCGCCGCCAGGGCCTTCGAGATCCTCGGCGACGAGAACATCAACATCCAGATGGTCTCGACCTCGGAGATCAAGGTCTCGGTGGTCGTGCACGAGCGCTACGGCGAGCTCGCGCTGCGGGCCCTGCACGCCGGCTTCGGGCTCGAGGCCGAGATCGAAGCCGGCGCGTGAGGGCGCCCGCCTGGCTCGCCGCCGCGGGCCTCGCGACGGTGCTCCTCGGCTGTCTTTATGGTCAGGTGATCGCGCCGCCACCCCCGGTCCCGGCTGCGGTCGCGTGCCGGCCTGCGATCTCGATCGAGGGTCGGCTGCACTGCGGCGAGGAGGCGCTGGCCGGGCTCAACGGGTTGTGTGATCGCGGATTTACAGATGCAGACCCCGGGCATCGGCCGCGTGCGGGTGACCACGTTACGCTGGCGCAGGGTTGTCGCGTCGACGGCCGGATCTCCGGGGACGAGCTGGTCGCCCTCGGCGTGCCGATCGACCTCAACAGCGCATCTGCGAGCGAGCTGGAGGGCTTGCCGGGCATCGGTCCGACGCTGGCCCTGCGCATCGTCGAGGCGAGGCCGCTGCGGCGGGTCGACGACCTCTCGGGGGTCCGAGGCATCGGCCCCGTTCGGCTCGCACGCTTGCGGCCCCTGGTGGTGGCAGACCCACCGTGAGTCTCATCTCGGTGGCTACGTCATGAACCGATGCGCTTTTTACGGGGGTTGTGCGGTAATACACGCAACATGAACTCGAAAAGATTGCCCCGGTATCTTGGCCTTGGCCTGACGACTCTGGTGCTCGCGGCGTGCGGCAATGAGGGCGACACGACCGTCACCGCTGGCAGTGCGACCGACGGTGCGACCTCCGGCGAGGAGAC
>JAYUXQ010000961.1:0-3282 GCA_043752905.1 Nannocystis sp.
CTGACGGCGACGGCCATCACGGGCCCGCTCCTGGGCCGCTTCGATCACGGGCGAATGCTGCAGGTGCTCGCCAACCTGATCACCAACGCGCTCAAGTTCACGGCCCAGGGCGGCCAGATCGTCGTCGAGGCGGCGGGCGTCGGGCCCGACGTCCTGCTGTCGGTCCGCGACACCGGCACCGGCATCCCGGTCGACATGCTCGAGGCGATCTTTGATCGCTTTTGGCAGGTCGGCAAGAACGATCAACGCGGGCTCGGCCTCGGGCTCTATATCTCGCGGTGCATCGTCGAGGCGCACGGCGGCAGGATCTGGGCCGAGAGCACGATGGGCGCGGGGAGCGTATTTCACCTCACCATCCCCATTTCCACCGATCCTGCTCCTGCCTCCGCGCAATCCTGATAGAGCTGGGCGCTGGGTCACGCCTGCGCGGTCCAGAGATACTGCGATATGCTGGTATATTGCAGTATCAATAATGCGTAATTCCATCGGGATGGGCGTCGGAATGTTCGTGCTGGCCGCGCTTGTCGGCTCGGTGATGTGGGCCAAGTGGAACGCCGACGGTCCCGGCAGCGACGGCGGGGGGGAGGACCTCCACCGCAAGGAGTTCGCCCCGATGGCGGACGCCGACGGCACCTCCGGGCAGCCGCTCGCGCAGCGCAGCCGCGAGCGCGCCGCGATCTCGGGGACCGTGCGTGACACGGACGGCGCGCCGATCGCCGGGGCTCTCGTGTGCGCCGCGGGCGACTCGTCGCTGCTGAGCGCGATGGACACGCGTCAGCCGCGTTGCGCCGAGAGCGGCAAAGATGGCCGCTATCGCATCGACGACCTGTTCGGCGTGCGCCAGCGGGTCAGCGCCGGCGGGGCCGGCTTCCTCCCGGCCGACCACGTGCACATGAAGCTCGGCGTCCGTCGGCGTGCGATCGACCTGCGGCCGGGCGCCGAGGCGAGCGACGTCGACCTGACCCTCGAGCGCGGCGGCGTCGAGATCCGCGGCGTCGTCGAGGACCTGCACGGCGCTGCGATCGCGGGCGCGTGGCTGTCGAGCGGCGGCTCGGCGAGCGGCACCGGCATCGTGTGGACGCGCTCCGGTGCGGACGGCGCCTACGCGATGTGGGTGCGACCCGGCACCACGACAGTGACGGCTCACGCGACCGGGCACGCGACTGGTTTCGCGACCGGACCGAGCGAGAGCCACGCGTTCACCGTGTATCTGGCCCCGGAGTCGGTGCTACGCGGCAAGGTGTTTCGCGCCCACGACCGCGAGCCGATCGAGGGCGCCCGCGTGCGGGCCAGCGCCAGCGGCGTCTCGGTGTCGACGGACGCGGCGGGCCACTTTCACTTTGACGGCCTGCCGCCGGGCGTGTACAGCCCGCGCGTCGAGACCGACGACGGCTTCGGCATGGCGGCCGAGCAGGTCTCGCTGGGCCTGGGCGAGACCTCGTGGCCGCTGATGATCGCGGTGCAAAGTGCCGTGTTCGTCGAGGGACGCATCGCCTACGAGGGTGGCGAGCCGTGCGACGACGGGGCCCTGACGCTGCGCGAGTCGGCGAGCGGCCGCGAGATCCACGACACCACCGAGCCCAGCGGCCTCGTGCATCTGCGAGGATTACTGCCCGGCACATACACGGCGATCGTCACCTGCAAGGGCGCGATCGCGGCGGCCCGATATCCGCTGATTGTCGTCCGCGACAAGGATGTCGTCGACCAGGTGTGGCAGATCGCCAGCGGGAGATCGATCTCCGGCGTGCTCGTCGACGCCCATGACCTCCCGGTCATCGGTGCGACGATCGTCGCGCGCCCGGATGACGGCAGCCAGAGCCCGCCCACGGTCGTCAGCGACGACGGCGGCCGCTTTGTGCTCCGTGGCCTCGCGGCCGCCACGTATCAGGTCGTGCCCGTCGCGCACCCGCGCCGCACGATGCCCGACGCGCCGGTGGCGGTCGACCTGCGCGCGGCCGATGTCACCGATCTCCGGGTCGCGTTGACGGCGACCGGCGAGGTCCGCGGGACGCTGCGAGATTCGCAGAGCCGTCCGATCGCTGGCGCCGTGCTGGCGCTGCGCACCGCCCGGGGTACCCAACACGCGATCGCGGCCGACGACGGCAGGTTCTCGTTCGCCAGCGCCGCCACGGGTGAGTCCGCGTTCGATGTGCTCCTCGGCGGCGTGCCGCTGCGGGTGCTCGCCCACGCGCGCGTGCTCGTCGAGGCCGACACGACGACCACCGCGGAGCTCGTCACCACCGCCCCGACCGGCAAGATCACCGGCGTGCTCAACGACACGAAGGGCCAGCCCGTCGCCGACGCGCTGGTCGAGGTCCGTCCCGAGGGTGGCGAGGCCGTGGTCGACCGGGCGACGCTCGAGCGCGTCGGCGGCGAGCGGCCGCGACGCACCGATGCCGCCGGACACTTCGAGCTCGCCGGCCTCCCACCCGCGATGTACACCGTCGTCGCCTATCGCGTCGGCGGCGGTGAGGCTCGGCGCGAACATGTCGAGCCGGGCGAGACCCTCGAGCTGGCGCTCACCCCCACCGGGCGCGTCACCGGCACGGTGGTGCTGCACCGCGGGCGCACGCCCGACGCCTTCCTCGTCGACCTGCTCGACCGCCGCAGCGGCGAGCGGCGCAGCGGCGACTTCGTCGGCACGGATGGCGCGTGGGGCTTCGGGAATTTGCCGCCCGGTGACTACGAGCTGCGCGTACGGGCGCGCGAGGGCGAGAAGACGACGACGCTCACGCTCGCGGCCGGTGAGGAGCGCTCCAAGCTGCGACTCGAGCTCGTCGGCGCGACGATGTTGCGTGGCACGGTGCTCGACCTCGCGGGTGAGCCGGTGCCGGACCTCGAGGTCGGGACCGGTGAGGTCCGCGGGATGGCCGCCGACATCGGCACGATCACCGACGCCGAGGGCCGCTTCGAGCTGCCGCGCGTCGCGGTCGGACCGGTGTTCGTGACAGTCGGCCCGCCCCCGGGCCGCCCGAGCCCGTTCGGCACGGTGCGGGTGCCCGTGGAGGTCCAGCCCGATCAGCGCATCGTCGACCTGGCACCGATCCGCGTCGCCCGCCGACAGATCGCCATCGGTGCGGCGCGTGGCGACCTCGGCTTCACCATCCTCGCCGACAAGGCCGACGCCGATCCACTGCTCGCCGACCTCAAGGTCGCCAGCGTGCGGCCCGGCGGCCCTGCCGCGACCGCCGGCCTGCTCGCGCACGACGAGATCGTCACCATCGACGGCCAGGACGTCCGCGGCGCCAATCGTTCACTCTACGCGACGATGACCGAGGTCCC
>JAYUXQ010000962.1:0-3278 GCA_043752905.1 Nannocystis sp.
GACCGCGATCGCGCGCTCGTGCTGGCGGCCGAGGCGCGCGGCGACTACAGCAGCAACGGCGACGCGGACACTGTTTCCGCGATCGACACCTGGCTCAAGGGACAGCTAAAGCGGCGACGATGATCGCGGGCAGTTGTGCGCGCCACCAAGAAACGCGCGTGTGCAGGCAACGAATGCCAATTGCGCCGAGCTTGCGCGTGCATGTAAACGAAACGCATGCCCACACCCAAGAACAAGCGGACGGTCGTCCTGCAGTCGAGCTTCTCGCCGTCGAACCTCGTGGCCGACCTCAACCTGACGATGGACGCCAACTTCACGACGCCCAGCAATGTGCAGACGGTCAATGTCACCGAGGACACGAGCGCGACCGGCGCGGAGTCGACCGAATACCAGATGTCGTTCAACCTCGCGACCGGGCCGCTCGGCGTGATCACGCTGAGCTTTAGCGGCGAGGGCGACGCCCCGGCGAGCGGGGTGTCAGTCGCCAAGACGGCGGCGACGACCACCACCAACCCGCGCGCGAGCACCGGGACCGTCACACCGATCGCCACGCCCGACGCGCAGTACCAGCGCAGCTGGGGGCAGCCGGCGCTCGACGGCAGGACCGAGCTGGTCGATCAGCTCGCCGGGCTCGACGTCCGCGTCAAGGCGTCGACCGGCTATACCGTCACACAGACGGTCACCTCGACCGCGGCGGCCGAGCTGGTGCTCACCTACGCGTGGAAGGACGTCAACGGCGTCTCGATCATCAGCGGGACCGTCAATTTGCAGGCGTCCTCGACGCCGCAGGGCAGCTATACCCTCGGCGTCGTCACGGTCACCGATGACCCGGCCCCGGCCGCCCGCGCCACCGGGGAAGAGGACCGAAAGGCCCTGCGCGAGCGCCTCAAGGCGCTGGCCAGGGAGCTTCGCGAGAAGCGCCGCGCCGACAAGCACGGCGACCGCGGGCACGGCCGCGACCAGTAGACCAAGACCGTCGGCGGCGCGCGGGCGCGCGTCGTCGTTACCGTGGTTACGTTGTTCGCAGGGCCGCAGGGCGTGTATCCTGCGGGCATGACGGAGACTGCGCGACTCGTGCCGGTGTGGCGCGAACTGCTGTGCGACGGGGTCACGCCGGTCGAGGTCTATGCCCGCCTGCGCACGTTCCAGCGTGACGGTGGCGGCCCCCTCGCAAGCGTCACATACATGCTTGAATCGGTGGGCGCCGGCGGTGAACGGTGGGCGCGCTACAGCGTCGTCGGCATCGGCTGCCGCGCGCGCATCACCGGCGAGTGGGACGGCGAGGGCCTCGCGCTGTCGATCGAGGCGGCGCCGGGCTTCACGTTGCCGGACGGCGTGCCCGCGCGCAGCCGCGGCCTCGCGGCGCTCGAGGCCCTGCTCGCCGCGTATCACAGCCCGGCGACACCGGGCCTGCCGCGCTTTTGGGGCGGCCTGGTCGGCGTGTGGGGCCACGACATGGTCCGCGTGTTCGAGCAGTTCCCGGCGGGGCAGGGCAGCGCGCTGCCGGGCGACCTGCCGGCGCTCGACCTGATCGTCTCCGACACCGTCATCGTGTTCGACACCTTCAGTCAACGCGTGCAGATCGTCGCCGGCGCGTGCCCGGACAGCGACGGCGGGATCGAGGCGGCCACCATCGCCGCACGCGCGCGCATCGACGAGGTCGCCGCGTTGCTCGACTCGCCGCACATGCTGCGACCGACGCGGCTCCCCGAGGTCGCGCTGCCGCCCGCCGAGCCGGCCGCGCCGTGGACCCGCGAGGGCTACCTCGAGTCCGTCCGCAAGGCCCGCGCGTACATCTCCGCTGGCGATATTTTTCAGGTCGTGCTGTCGCAGCGCTTCACCGCCCCGCGCGGGCGCACCGGCGTCGTCGACCTCTACCGCATGCTGCGGGTCACCAACCCGGCCCCGTACATGTATCTGTTCGAGCTGCCGTCGGCGACCTTGATCGGCGCGTCGCCGGAGGTGCTGGTCCGACTCGACCGCGAGGCGCTCGCGCCCGGAGTCGCGGGCGCGCCGGTGTCCGCGACGCAGCCGGCCCAGGAGGGCCTGCGGGTGACCCTGCGGCCGATCGCAGGCACGCGGCCGCGTGGCAAGGACACCGCCGAGGACGCCGCCCTGGCGACCGAACTGCTCGCCGACGCCAAGGAGCGCGCCGAACATCTGATGCTGATCGACCTCGGCCGCAACGACCTCGGCCGCGTGTGCACGCCGGGCAGCGTGCGCGTCACCGAGTCGTTCGCGCTCGAGCGCTACAGCAGGGTCATGCACATCGTCAGCGAGGTGCAGGGCGAGCTGCGCCCCGGCCTGACCGCGCTCGATGCGTTGCGCGCGACCTTCCCCGCGGGGACGCTGAGCGGCGCGCCGAAGATCCGCGCGCTGCAGCTCATCGACGAGCTCGAGCCCGCCGCCCGCGGCTGGTACGGCGGCGCGGTCGGCTACCTCGGCTTCGACGGCGCGGCGGACTTCGCGATCTGCATCCGCTCGCTGATCGCCACCCAGACCGAGATCCGCGTGCAGGCCGGCGCCGGCATCGTCTACGACTCCGACCCCGAGGCCGAGGACCGCGAGTGCCAGGCCAAGGCCAGCGCCGTGCTGCGCGCGCTGGCGATGGCCCAGGGCGGCCGCATCGTGCGCCGCTGGAGCTGATCCGGAGACACCACCATGACGACCACCACGGACCTCCCCCCGCTGCTCGCCGAGTCCGGCCAGCGCCTGCACCCGGCCACTGCTTCATCGGCTTCTTCATCGGTGCTGCGGGTGCTAGTCGTCGACAACTACGACTCGTTCACCTTCAACCTCGTGCAGTACCTGCTGCAGCTCGGCGCCGTGGTCGACGTGTATCGCAACGACGCCGTGACGGCCGAGCAGGTGCTCGCCGATCGCCCGAGTCACATCCTCCTGTCCCCGGGGCCAGGTCGGCCCGAGGACAGCGGCGTGTGCCAGGCGCTGTGCCGCGTGCTCGCGGACCCGGCCGTGCCCGCGATCCCGATGCTCGGCGTGTGCCTCGGCCACCAGACGCTGTGCGAGGTCCACGGCGCGACCGTCGAGCGCGCGGGGCGGATCATGCACGGCAAGCTCTCACCGGTGCTGCACGACGGCACCGGCGTGTTTCGCGGGCTGCCGACGCCGTTCATGGCGACCCGCTATCACTCGCTCGTCGCGCTCGAGCCGACGCTGCCCAGCTTCCTCGTACCGGTGGCACGCACGGATCAACATGAGTTGATGGCCGTGCGTCACACCAGCCGCCCGCTGTTCGGCGTGCAGTTCCACCCCGAGTC
>JAYUXQ010000963.1:0-3277 GCA_043752905.1 Nannocystis sp.
TGCATCGTTGGCCCGCCTGTAAGCGCCGCGGCTCCGGGGGCGTTCCTGGCACGCGGCCGCGGGGCTTGTGTTCATCTCCCGCGCCCGCGAGCATGGAGCCTCCTTCCGCGATGACCACCCGCACCCCTCCGTTCATCGTCTCCGGCCTCGGCCTGTTATTGGCCAGCTGCCCCGCCAGGAACAACCCCGTGCAGCAAGTCCCCGGCGGCGACGAGCCGACCGACAGCGACGACCCGCAGATCGCAGCCCCGAACCAGGGCCTCGAGTTCACCCTGCGCGAGGGTCGGCCCGCCAGCGAGTCCGCCGAGCGCCTCCCGGTCCCGCCAGCCACCGCGCTCGGCGAGCGCCAGGTCAAGGCCCTGCTCGCCCGCCTCCCCGCACTCGCCACCGACACCGAGGACGTCAAGGAGTTCGCGCTGCGCCCCGCCTCGCAGCCGCCGCCCAAAACCGGCACCACCGTGCTCGCCACCTTCCCCGGCAAGGGCGCCGCGCCGGTCGTCAAGCCTGGCGCGCTGAGCGTGCTCCGCCACAGCCCCGACGGCGAGGTCCCGGTCGCCGCCGACCTCTCGATCACCTTCTCGCAGCCGATGGTCGCCCTCACCTCGCGCGACACGCAAGCGGCCGCCGACGTCCCCGTCAAGCTGACCCCCGCGACCCCCGGCGCGTGGCAGTGGCTCGGCACGCGCACGCTCGTGTTTCGCCCGACCGGCCGGTTCCCGATGGCGACCGAGTTCCGCGTCGACGTCCCCGCCGGCACCGCCGCGGCCGGCGGCAGCAAGCTGTCTCAAGGGACATCTTTCACCTTCGCCACCCCGCCGCCCCGGCTGCTCGCCTCCTCGCCATCCGGCACCACCACCCGCACCCCGAAGATCTTCCTCGCCTTCGATCAACGCATCGACCCCACCGCCGTCCTGCCCGCGATCCGCGTCGTCGCAAACGGCGGCGAGCCGGCCCCGCTGCGCGTCCTGACCCTCGCCGAGGTCCGCAAGGACAAGGACCTGCGCACTGCGATCGAGTCCGTCGAGGACGGCCGCTGGCTGGTCGTACAGCCGACCCGCGCCCTCCCGCCCGACACCAACATCCGGGTCATCCTCGCCGCCGGCCTGCCCTCCGCCGAGGGCCCGCGCAAGACCACCACCCCGCAGGAATTCTCGTTCCACACCCACGGCGCGCTCGCGCTACACAGCGCCGAGTGCGGCTGGGGTCAACCGCAATGCGACCCCGGCACCCCGTTTCGCTTCGTCTTCACCAACGAGATCGACACCAGGCGCTTTAAAAACGAGTGGATCCGCGTCGATCCGGCGATCCCCGGCATGCAGATCGCCCGCCACGGCAACGAGATCTCGATCCAGGGCGCGACCAGGCCCCGCACGACATACACCGTCACGGTCGACGCCGCCCTGCGCGACGTCCACGGCCAGACCCTCGGCAAGCCCGAGAAGCGCGCCTTCACCGTCGGCCCCGCCCCCGCCAGCCTGCACGCGCTCGTCCAGCAGCTCACCGTCCTCGACCCGTCCGCGCCGGGCAAGCTCTCGGTGTTCACGACCGGCCACAAGCGCCTCAAGGTCCAGATCCACGCCGTCACGCCGGCCGACTGGGACGCCTATCTAAAATTTCTGCGCGCCCGCAACGAGGACCGCCTCAAGCGCCCCACCCCGCCCGGCAAGCCCGTGTTCTCCGACACCATCGACGTCAAGGGCGACCCCGACGTCGCCACCGAGACCGCGATCGACCTGCGCGCCGCCCTACCGTCGGGCCTCGGCCACGCGATCATCATCGTCGAGCCGACCACGGTCCCCAGGGAGCCCTCGATGCACCAGGAGGTCGTCACCTGGGCCCAGGCCACGCGCATCGGCCTCGACGCCTTTGTCGACGGCGAGAAGATCGTCGCCTTCACCACCCGCCTCGCCGACGGCGCCGCCGCTCCGGGCGTGCAACTGCAACTGCTCCCGAGCGGCACCAGGGCGACCTCCGGCGCCGACGGCCTCGCCAGCATGCCCCTGCCCGCAAAAGGCAATCGCGTGCTGCTGGCCACCCAGGGCCAGGACAAAGCCTTCCTGCCCGAGCAAGTCGGCTGGTGGTACGGCGAGAACGAGGGCGGCTGGCAGCCTTCCAAACGCGCCGACACCCTGCACTGGTACGTCTTCGATGACCGCCAGATGTATCGCCCCGGCGAGACCGCCAAGGTCAAGGGCTGGCTACGCAGCCGCACCGCCGGCCTGCGCGGTGGCCTGCAGCTCCCGACCGCCGCCGTCAAGGAGCTGCGTTACACCCTCCACGACAGCCAGGGCAACAAGCTGCTCACCGGCACCACCAGGGTCCACGCGCTTGGCGGCTTCGACCTCTCACTCACCCTCCCGAAGACCCCGAACCTCGGCCTCGCCAGCCTCGAGCTCGCCATCACCTCCGGGACCATGAAGGGCCAGACCTGGTCGCACGGGCTCCAGATCCAGGAGTTTCGTCGGCCCGAGTACGAGGTCAAGGCGCGCGCCAGCGAGGGCCCGCACCTCATCGGTGGCCACGCCGACCTCACCGTCTCGGCGCAGTATTTCGCCGGTGGTCCGCTCGCCAGCGCCGAGGTCGCCTGGCAAGTCAGCGCCAGCCCCGGCAGCTACAGCCCGCCCGGCCACGACGACTACACCTTCGGCCGCTGGACCCCGTGGTGGGGCTGGGGCATGCGCGAGACCGGCTTCCCGGGCCGCGAGTACCGCCCACCCGAGAGCTTCGCCGGCCGCACCGATGCATCGGGCGAGCACCACCTGCGCGCCGACTTCCTCTCGGTCGATCCGATCGAGGCGACCAGCCTGCATGCCGAGGCGACCGTCCTCGACGTCAACCGCCAGGCCTGGACCTCCGGCGTCGACCTCCTGGTCCACCCGTCGAGTCTCTACGTCGGCATGAAGAGCGAGCGCATGTTCGTCCAGCAGGGCGAGCCCCTGCACGTCGACGCGATCGTCACCGATATCGACGGCAAGCAGGTCCAGGGCAAGGACATCCTGATCCGCGCCGTGCGCGTCGCCTGGGAGCAGGACGGCGGCGAGTACAAGGAGACCGAGAAGGACCCACAGGACTGCAAGCAGGCCTCCGCCGCCGCCGCCGTGCGTTGCAGCTTCATCCCGAAAGCCGGCGGTACCTATCGCGTCACCGCGCGGATCGCCGACGACAAGGGCCGCAAGAATCAGAGCGAGCTGACCCTGTGGGTCGCGGGCGGCGAGCAGCCGCCCGCCCGCAACGTCGAGCAGGAGCAGATCCAGCTGATCCCCGACAAGAAGGAGTA
>JAYUXQ010000964.1:0-8066 GCA_043752905.1 Nannocystis sp.
CGCCCCCGAGCTGGTTGCCGACGCTGAGCCGCGTCTCCGCCTTCGGGTCGTAGCGGCGCAGACCGTCGAGCTCGGGCCACGCGCCGGGGTCGATCACGCGGATGTTGCCGGTGCCGGTGATCGTCACCGTCAGCGTGAAGGGCTCGCCCTGCTTGACCTTCGCGCGGTCGACCTTGGCCGCGATCGTATACAGGCCGACGTTGTTGGCCGAGAAGTTGGCCGGTCGGCCCCCGGTCGGCAGCGGCAACACCTCGACCGACGTCGGTCGCCCGGCGACCCGACGACGCATGCCGACGCCGACCTCCGGCGCCGAGATCGTCAACGTGCCGGCCCGCTGCGGGAACAGGGCTCTTCGTAATCCCGGATGCACGCGGTACGTCACCCCCGCCACGGTCTCCGTGCGCATCTCGCCCTCCGGCAATTCCTCGCTCCAGAAGTCCTGGAAGCCCGGCAGCGCGCGCAGCTGGATGTTGGGGAACGGCAGGCGCTCGTACACCTCGAGCACGTAGATCAGCTGCTCGCCGACGTACGCGCGGGGCTTGTCGAGGCGCGTCCACAGGAACATGTCGCCCTGCGCCGTCGTCGGGTCGCCGCTGCCGCCGGCGATCGGCGTGGCCACCGGGGCCGTCCCGGTCACCTCGAGCACCGGCGTGCGCGGGGCCTTGATCTTCACCGCGCCGTTCATCACGTGCACCGGCAACGAGAGGCTGCCTGGCTTGCCCGGGATCAGCGTGTAACTGTAGGTCTGGGTCGCGCGCCGCTGCACGGTCCCGTTGATGATCATCGTCGAGAAGCCGCGGTAGGTCGAGGGGTCGCCCGCGAGCGTGATGCCCAGCGCGGCGAGGTCGGGCAGCACCGGGTCAGGGATGCCGGCGCCCTCACCGAGACGCTCGACGGTAACCGACATCTCGACGGCCTCGCCGACCTGCGCCGTCAGGCGATCGAGCTCGACCGCGACGGTGACGCGGTCCGCCGCGTGGACCTCACGCGCCACGAGGCCCAGCGCCGCCGCGCCCGCGAGCCCGGTCATGAAGCCGCGACGTCGCAACGCTACCAGTCCCTCTCCACCGGCGCCTGCCGGCCCATCGGGCGACCGAGCTGGAACTGATCCTCGGCGTCGAGCTGCTCGAGCGCCTTGTCGAGGTCCGCGCGGTCGAGCGGCTGCGGCTCGGGCTGCGGCTGCTCGCCCTTCTCCTCCTCGGGCTTTTTCTCCTCCTCCTCGGGCTTGGGCTCGTCCTTCTCCTCCTCGGGCTTGGGCTCGTCCTTCTTCTCCTCGTCCCCGTCCTTCTTCTCCTCGTTCTTCTTGTCCTCGTTCTTCTTGTCCTCGTCCTTCTTGTCCTCGTCCTTCTTGTCCTCGTCCTTCTTCTCCTCGTCCTTCTTGTCCTGCTCGTCTTGCTTCTTCTTCTCTTCCTCTTCTTTTTGCTTCTTCTTGAGCAGGGCGAGCTCGAGGTTCCACTTGGCGCTGGCGTGGTCGGGCTGGAGCTTGAGGCACTTGATGTAGCGATCGATCGCGGGCTCGAAGGCCTCCGCGTCGAGCTCGAGGTTACCGAGCTCGTACTCGGCGCTCGCGGCCACGGCGGGGTGCTCGGACTCGGTGCCGTGCTCGAAGGCCTTGCGGGCGCCCTCCTTGTCGTCCCTGGCCAGCAGCGCGAGCCCCTTATCAAAATGGATCTCGGGCTGCTCGCCGAGGTCGGACTCGGCGGCGGCGTAGCTCTGCAACGCGGCTTCGCTGTCGCCGGCCTTGTAGGCGGCGACGCCGGCGTCGATGTCGCCGTGGGTCGACGCGAGGGCCTCGGCCAGCCATCCGGCGGCGACCAGCCCGAGGAGGGTCTTGCTGCCTGCTGCGATCATGGCTTGTTCCTCCTGCGCTCACCGAGCGCGAGCGAGAGCGCGAGCAGCAGCAGCGCCGGCACGACGAGGAAGGGGTAGCCCTCCTCGCGGTCGAGCGTGACGGTGTCGGCGCGCTGCCCCCGGGTCAGGTCGCGGATCCACTCGGACACCGCGTCGAGGCCGAAGCGCTCGGGCTCGACCAGCACGAACTGCCCGCCGGTCGCCTCGGCCAGCTTCTTGAGCGCGCCCTCGTCGACGCGGGTCATCAAATAGTTACCCTTGTCGTCGGTCTGGTACCCACTCGGCTGGCCCTTCTCGTCGAACTTCTGGATCGGCTCGCCGGACTTCGAGCCGATGCCGACCGTGTAGATCCGTACGCCGAGCTTGGCGGCCTCGGCGGCCATCTCGGTCGGGCGCGAGCTGGTGTCCTCGCCGTCGGTGAGGAGAATGATCACCTGGTCGGCCTCGACCGGCGGCGCCTCACCGGCGGCCTCCTGCGCCTTCGTCTGGCCGGCCTTGCGCGCGTCGACGAGGTACTGCAACGCGAGCTTGAGCGCCTTGCCGATCGCGGTGCCGCCCGGGTTCTCGGTGTGCGGGTCGGCCTTGTCGAGGTAGAGCTTGAGCACCCGCGTGTCACGACTGACCGGCAGACCCCGCGCGGCCCCGGCGAACACCACCAGGCCCACCTGGTCCCCGCGTCGCTCGGACTCGTCGAGGAAGCGCCGCAGCTCGGCCGCGAGCCGCTCGCTGCGCGACGGGTACACGTCCTTGGCGAGCATCGACTTGCTGTAGTCGACGACGAGCACGACATCGAGACCGCCGACCGGGACGATGCGGGTGGACCCGCCATACTGCGGCCGCAGCAGCGCGCCGACGAGGAACAGCGCGGCGATCGTGGTGACGACGGCGATGACGAGGCGGTTGCCGCGGTGCACAGTGCCGACGAGGCGGGACACGAGCGTCTGATTACCGAGGCGCAGCAGCGCGGCGCGGCGCTGGCGGGACGCCCACACGTACGCGCCCGCGACCACGGGCACGAGCACGAGCAGCCACATGAGGTCGCCGCGGCCGAGCACCAGCGTGTCGAATAGGCTGAGCACCGTGTCGGCGGCCGGCGCCGAGACGGCCTCGGCGGGCGCGACCGGAAGCGGTGCGACGGGGGGTGGCGCGAGGGTCATGGGAACCTCCGGAGCCGGGTCGAACGCAGGAGCACATCGAGCAGCAGCAGGATCAGCCCCGGCCACAGGAACAGGAAGAACAGCTCGGCGCGCACGTGCTCGCCCTCGATCGTCGACTTCTCGAGCTTGTTGAGCAGGTCCTGGAAGGTGGTGATCAGGGCCTGCTGGTCCTCGGCGGTGTAGGCGTAGCCGCCAGTGAGCCCGGCGATACGCTCGAGTCGGCCGGGGTCGACGCTCTGGCCGCTCGCGTGCCGGCCGATCAGCACGGTGTACACCTCGATCTCGCGCTCCTTGGCCTCGGCCGCGGCGGAGTCGGGGTCGAGGCCCTCGGCGTTGTGCACACCGTCGGTCAGCAGCACAATGACCTGGGTCTCGGCCTCGGACTCCTTGAGGCGGTTGAGCGCGAGGCCGAGGCCCGCGCCGATCGCCGTCTTGGTGCCGTCGATGCCGCCGAGCTGGAGGCGCCGAACCAGCTGGCGAAGTACGCCATGGTCGACCGTCAGCGGCGACACTGTGGAGGCGTAGGCGCCAAAGGCGACCATGCCGATGCGGTCGTGCGGGCGGCGGGCGATGAACTTATCGATGACCTCCTTGGCGGCCTCGAGCCGGTTCGGGAACAGGTCGTCGGCCTCCATCGACTCGCTGAGGTCGAGCGCGATCGCAATGTCGATGCCCTCGTGCTCGATGCGGTCGGTCAGGCGGCTCGACTGTGGGCGAGCGAGCGTGAAGGCCAGCAGCAAGGCGGCCGCGAGGCGCAGCCCGTCCGGCAGGTGGGCCAGGCGCGCGGCGAGCCCGGGTCCGAGGCTGCGCACCGAGCGAGTGCGCGAGAATTGCAGCGTCGGCGGCCGCGGGGCGAAAAAGGCCCGCGCAGCGATCGCCAGCAACGGCACGATCGCCGTCAGCAACCACCACGGCGCGTCGAGCACGATGAAGCGCAGGTCGCCGCCGAGCTTGAGCGCGACGCCGGCGAGCGCGAGCAGCAGGGCCGCGACGGCGAAGCCGAGGATCGACAGTGCGGCGCTCATGCGGTCGCCTCCGGCTTGCTCGGGATGCTCGGGGTGCTCGGGATACTCGGGGTACTCGGGGTGCTCGGCGGTGCCGTCGGCGGGCTCACGTCGGCGGGCTTGCTGTCTTTTGGGTCAGCTCCCGGGATGGTCGCGGAGACCATGGCGCGGACCTCCTCGAGGGCGGCCTGGGCCTCCTCGCCCGGAGGCGCAAAGCGGGCGAACTTGACGAGGTCGCAGGTCTGAAGGAAACGGACCAGCTCGGTCGGCTTGAGCGGCGCGATCTGGGCGGCGGCGCGCTCGAGGGCGCGGCGCAGCTCGTCGGTGGTGCGGTCGAGGGCGTCGATGCCGAAGCGACCCTCGAGGTAACCCTTGGCGATCTCGGTCAGCTGCAAGTAGTAATCCTGGTACTCGCCCTTGGCGACCAGCTCGCCGCGCTGCAGCTCGTCGAGCTGTTGATAGGCGACCACGTGCGCCGGCACCGGGGGCGGCAGTACGATCGGCCGCGGGCGCCGGCGCCAGCGGGCGAACAGCAGGCCGCCGACGAGGCCGACGAGCAGCGCTGCAGCGGCGCTATAGATGATGATCTCGGCGCGGCGGTTCGGGTACTCGAGCGACACTGGCGGGTCCTCGCCCTGGCGCTTGGGGTCGGGCTCGTTGGCCAGCAGGCTCGAGACGGTGAACGGCGTCGGCGGGACCTGGACGGTCTGCACGGCGCCGTCGGGCCCGAGCCAGGTCAGCGGGAACGCCGGCACTTTGGTCTCGCCGACCGCAAAGTGTTGCAGTGTGATCGTGAAGCGCTTGCGAAAGCCCTGCCCGGTCGACTCCGGCTCGGCCTCGTCGACCGACACGAGGTGCAGCGGGTCGAAGTGCAGGCCGAGCGGGAGGTTGACGGTGAAGCCCGCCGGGTACGCGGCGGTCAGCTCGAGTTTAATCAGGTCACCGACTTGCGAGGGGTCGGGGTCGATCTTCGCGGTGACGGCGACCGGACCGTCCGGCGCCGCGACGGGGGGCTCCGCGGATGCAGCAGCGGGCGGCACGACAGGCTCGTCCGCGAGTGGCACCGGGGCGCCCGCGGGGGCCAATGCGGGGATGTCCGCGGGGACAGGTGCGCCGCGGATGTCCTTGGGGACAGGCGCATCCGGGTCGTCCGGCGGCGCCTGGCGCACCGCGACGGCGGTCGCGTCGGGCGGGCTGTCCGTTGGGACAGGTGCCAGGGTCAGGCCGGCGATCAGCAGTCCGAGCAGGTGAGCGGTCATCGGCGCATCCTCCGGGCTCGTCGTCCGAAGAAGTGGACGAGGGGCTTTTGCCAGTCGTCGCCGCAACGGATCGACATGCCGTCGAGGCGGAGTTTCCGCAGCAGGGCGTCGACGCGCTCGCGCTCGGCGGCGACCTGCTTGCGGTAGCGGGCGGCCCGGCCCTTGCTCATGTCGACGAAGTGTTCGCCGCCGAGGCCGAGCAGCTCGAGGTCCTCGAAGGCGACCAGGCCGAGCGCCGGGAGGTCGAGCTCCATCGGGTCCTCGACGCGAATGGGAATGAGGTCGTGACGGCGGCGCACGACTTTGAGGGCGTGCTCGAAGGCCCTCGCCTCGTCGGCACGCGACTTCTCCTCCGGCAACACATCGACGAAGTCGGAGATGAGGATCGCCACGGTGTGGCCGCGCGCGAGGCGTGCGAGGTACTCGAGGCCGGCGGCCGGCCGGGTGCCGCGGCCGCGGGTCTCGTGGGTGAGCAGCTGCTGCACGACCGCGAGCACGTGCTTGCGGCCGCTGCGGGGCGGCACGAACACCTCGACCTCGTCGGTGAAGCCGATCAGGCCGACGCGGTCGTTGTTGCGGATCGCAGAGAAGGCGAAGGTGGCGGCGAGGCGGGCGACGAGGTTGCGCTTGTCGAAGTCGCGGGTGCCGAGGTCGAGGCTGGCGGACATGTCGACGACCAGCATCACGGTCAGCTCGCGCTCCTCGGCGAACAGCTTGACGTGCGGCTCGCCGGTGCGCGCGGTGACGTTCCAGTCGATCGTGCGCACGTCGTCGCCGGGGATGTAGCCGCGGACCTCGGAGAACGCGACGCCCTGACCCTTGAACACCGACTGGTACGAGCCCGCGAGGTGTTGGTTGACCAGCCGCGAGGTCTGGATCTCGATGCGACGGATCTCCCGCAACAGCTGGGCCGTGCGGACCTTGGCTTCCTCGCGGGCTTGCTCCGCGCGGCTATCGGCGGTGGTACGGGCCATGGGCCTTCACTTAAAAAACGTCAGGGGACCTGGACGTGCTCGAGGATCTTGCGGACGACGTGCTCGACGGTCTCGCCCTCGGCCTCGGCCTCGTAAGAGAGGATGATGCGGTGGCGCAGGATGTCGGGCGCGACGGCCTTGACGTCCTCCGGGCTGACGTAGCCGCGGTGACGCATGAAGGCGTGCGCGCGGGCGGCCTGGAACAGCGCGATGCTGGCGCGCGGCGAGGCGCCGAAGTCGATAAACGGCGCGAGGGTCTCGAGGCCGACGGCGCCGGGGGTGCGCGTGGCGGTGACGACGTCGACGATGTACTTCTGCACCGGCATCTCGACGATCATGCGGTCCATGGTGGCCTGCACGGCGGCGAGCTCCTCGGGGCCGATGACCGGCTGGACGTCGGTGGTCGATCCGTGCGGCGCGGCGCCGACGCGCTGCATGATCGTCAACTCCTGCTCGGCGGTCGGGTAGCCGACCTTGATCTTGAACATGAAGCGGTCGAGCTGGGCCTCGGGCAGCGTGTAGGTGCCCTCCTGCTCGATCGGGTTCTGCGTGGCGAGCACCAGGAAGGGCCGCGGCAGCGGATAGCTGGTGTCGCCGATCGTCACCTGGCGCTCGGCCATCGCCTCGAGCAGCGCGCTCTGGACCTTGGCCGGGGCGCGGTTGATCTCGTCGGCGAGCAGCAGGTTGGTGAACACCGGACCGCGACGGTTGGTGAAGCTGCCCGACTGGTGGTTGTAGATCACCGTGCCGAGGACGTCCGAGGGCAGCAGGTCCGGCGTGAACTGCACGCGCTTGAAGTCCATCTTCAGCGCGCGCGCGAGGGTCGCGACGGTCAAGGTCTTGGCGAGGCCGGGCGCCCCTTCCAGCAACACGTGGCCGCCGCACAGCAGGCCCATGAAGACCCGCTCGATCATCTCGTCCTGGCCGACGACGACCTTGTGGATCTCGGTCAGCAGGCGTTCGACGAACGCGCTCTCGCGCTCGACCATGTCGTTGACGACCCGGATATCGTAGGCACCGATGCTCATGGACTGCTCTCTGGAAGGCTCGGGTTGGCGGCGCAGAGTATATGCGCCGCGGCCGGAAACCATGTCCGGCGGGCAGCTATTCCTCCGTTACCCGCTCGGGCCCGCCGCGGGCGGCCGGCCGGGGACGTGAGCTGACTCGCCAGTACGCGCGGGCACCCGGCCACAGCGGCGGGCGCGCGCTACGAGCGCCCGGGGTGCACTGGGTTTGACGGCGGGGGGTGCCTGGTCTACAAGGACAGCCGCCCATGGTTATCTCGCGCCAATTTGAACGGCTCTTCGATCTCCGGACCATCCGCCGCAACATCCGCAGCGGGAACATGACCAAGGAGAAGTACGACGAGTACCTCCGCTCCTTGCCGGACATGGCCGACAACATCGCGCCGCTGAGCAGCATGGACGACGACGGCGAGGGCAAGCCGAGCCGCGGCGAGGGCCACGGGTCCCCGACGCCGTCGTTCCCGCGCCGCACCGACGTGCCGATCCTCAGCGGTGACGACGATGACGACATCGACGACGACGATCTCGACGACGACGACGACGACGACGATGACGACGACACGGACGAGAAGGTCAGCGCCGCACCGCGCCTCGCGGCGCCCGACGCCGACACGACCGCCTCGCCCGACGCCGTCGTCTCGCCCGACCTCGCCGATTCGGCCGACGCCGACGCCGATTCGGCCGACGCCGACGCCGATGCCGACGCCGATGCCGATGCCTCGCCCGACCTCGCTGCTGACGCCGACGCCGACGACAAGCCCGCGTGAGCGCCCCGGGCCAGCCCTCGCGCTGGCCT
>JAYUXQ010000965.1:0-3274 GCA_043752905.1 Nannocystis sp.
GACCAGCCGCGGGTCCGATCGCCGCACGCGAGCGTGGCGCGCGGAGTCGAACGTGGCGGCTCAGAACGGCTGCAAGAACGTCAGGTTGAGGCCGACCGGCGGCAGCGTGTACTGGCCCGGCGCGAGGCCCTGGACCTCGCCGAGGTAGTCGGGGTGGACGTGGCCGAGGCAGATCGTCTCGCGGCGGATCAGCGGCACCGCGACGTCGAAGCGCAGAAACTGGGGGGTCACGCCGAGCATCTGCGAGAACACGGTCACGCCGTAGCCGACCTGCGCGCGGTAACTCTTACTCGAGAACCAGTCGTCGTAGCCGCCGCACGACGACACGCTGGCCACGCCGGTGAACAGCGCGCCGCCGAGGCCGCGCAGCCACATCACGTGCCCGAGGTTGGCGTCGAGGTTGTTGAAATACACGTGGCGGTACTCGAGCTGCGCGAGCGCCACCGCCTGGCCGAACAGCTCGTTGCCGCCGTAGCCGCCGAGGCCCTCGAGGCCGCCGACGCGGATCAGGCTGCGGTACTCGGGGGTCGTGCCGAGCGGCGACATGATCACCATCTCGAGGCGGGTGGCGAGCGTGTGCTGGTGCGCCAGGTGCCAGATCTGCACCCACGAGGCCTGGACGGTCAGGCTCAGGCGATGGTCGGGCTTGTCGCCAAAGCGCACCGTCTGGCCGGTCGACATCGAGAACAGCAGGCGGCGGCCGCGGTCGGGCCACAGCGAGAACTTGCGGGTGTCGTCCATGATCGCCGCGGTCTCGATCACCCGCACGCCGCCGGTCTGGTCGAGGCCGCGCGGGTTGAGATATTGCAGCTCGGCGAACAGGCGCACGCGGGCGCGACGGCGGCGGCGGTTGACCTTGTCGCCGAGCCACAGGCTCACGCCCGTGCCGACCGCCGCGGCGGCCTCGCGGTCGCGCTGGAACTGCAAGTGGCCGGTGTAACGCAGGTCGCGGCGGCGGCTGGCCTCGAACAGCACCCGCCCCGAGAACGCTTGCAGGCGGGCCGAGTTGGTCTGCGCCGCCGAGAACTCCGACGCCGACACCTCGAAGCCGACGCCCAAATAGATGAAGCGAAACTGCGAGGGGTAGCGGTTGTTGTACAGCGGGTCGACGTTGGCGTGCGGCGGCAGCGGGGTCTCCAGCAGTCGCGCGCGCGGGTCGACGGTGACCGAGTGCAGCGGGCGATCCGTCATCAACGTGAACGTGTGGCTCGCGCGCGTCGGGAGCTCGCCGGGCTTGGTCGACGGCTTGCCCTCGGCGTCGCCGTTCCACACGAGGTAGTGCGACTTGCCCCGGCGCTCACGGACGTGCACCTGCACCGGCTCGATGAGCGGTTGATCGCCGTCGCGGCCGATCGTGATGCGATGCCGGTGCCGGTCCCCGACCTCGGCGGACTTCACGGCGCGCACGCTGTAGTCGAGCTTCGGGTGCGGCGCGAGCCACTGATCGAAGAACCACCCGAGGCGCCGGCCATACGCCCGCTCGGCGAGGCGCTGCGGATCGGCGCCCGGATCGGAGACGAGGCCGATGTACAGCTGGGCCCGCTGCGACACCGACATCAGGTCGCCGAGCTTCTCGTGGATCCGGCGCCCGGTCGGCAGGTCGTGGCTGAAGTACAGCGGGTGCACGCGCAGCGGCATGATGTCGTCGCTGCCGCGAAAGTACGCCTGCGCGAAGGTGGCCTGCCCCGAATACAGGAAGTTGTCGACCACCGGCACGAACGTGAACCGGCGAAAGATGTCACTGACATACTCGTCGCCGTGCTCGCGCTGGATCCGCCAGATGTCGAGCATGCCGAGGGTCAGCGCTCCGTGCAGCCACAGGTCCGTCGAGGGGTCGTGCCGGCCGACCTGGCGCCCATACGTCAACAGATCGAGGCTGGCGCGGGCGATCGCGGCGGTGTGAAATTGCAGGAAGCGCCGGCCCGGCCACAGCTGCAACGCCTGGTCACTGACCACCACCACGCTCGGGTGGAACTCGGCGACGTTGGTGCGCACCGGGCCCTGCACGATCATGAAGGTGTTGCCGACCGGCACCTCCATGCCGACCGCGCGGGCGACGTCGAGGCTCTCGCGGGCGACCCGCAGCACGTGACCGGGGAGGTCGCGGCGCAGCTGCGCGCGGTACTCGTTGGGCACATGGTTGTTCGGGCGCCGCTTCATGTGCAGCATCTCGATCTTGACGCCGCGATAGAACTGCGAGCTCCGGTGCCAGCGCGGGCCCCAGAACACCGAAGGGTACGCCAGCCGGCCGTCGCCGCCGACCGACGTGCGCGTGACGACGAGCTCGTCACCACGTAGTGCGCTTCGCTCGCTGGCGCTTGGGACCTGTCCCGGAGACCAGGTCGGCGCCGTGGCGAACTTGAGCTCGGCGACGTCCCAGCGCACCGGGTCGACGACCCGACCGACCGGCAGCGCCGGGCCGCCGACCGCCGGCACGCTCGGCAGCGGCGCGACGGCCCCGTCGAGCGAGCAGCGCCCGCGCGAGCAGCCCATCGGCCAATAGCGGTGCGGCACGGACACGCGATAGAACAGCCGCAGCAGCGTCGTGCCGGGGCGCGGCTCGATCTCGAGGTCGCCGCGAGGACCCACGCGCCGCACCGCGACCGCGCCGCTGTGATCGACGAGCTCGAGCTTCGCGGCGTGGAACGGCCCGTCGAGGTAGGTCGAGACCGCGACCTCGTCGAGCTCGGTCGGCTCACGCGGGACCGCGGCCGTGTAGTTGAGCAAGATGACGCGCTCGCCGGGCCGCGCCGGACGGGTCAGCGTGTACTCGGCCTCGCCGTCGACCATGCCGCCGCGGTGCGGGGTCCTCGTGCCATCGGGCAGGCGCTCGCCGGCGCGGTGGACCGTCAGGCGAACTTTCACCGACTCGACGCGCAGCGACGACGCGATCGCCGAGGCCGGCACCGTGATCGCCGGGACGCCGGTCGAGGTCACCGGGCCCGTCGCCGGCAGGGCGCGCGTCGGCCCGGCCTTGCCCGGGTCGGCCTTGCCGGGCTCGGGCGGCACCGGCACGGACATCGGTCCCTTCGAGGTGTCGATGACCTTGTGCGGCGGCGGTCCGGGATCGACGGCCGGCCGCGCGGCAGCCGGCCTTGCGCCCGCCGGCTTCCCGGGCGCCGCGGTCGGATCTGCGGCCGGTGCCACCGGGACCGCGGTCGCCGGCTTCACGGGAGCCAGAGCCGCGGTCGCCGGGCTCGACAGGTACAGCGTCGCGATCGCCGTGGCCAGGCAGATCAGGCGTCGCTGGCCCCGGGGACCCGTCACGGCTCCG
>JAYUXQ010000966.1:0-3273 GCA_043752905.1 Nannocystis sp.
CTGGTCGCCATCGGCGAGGCCACCGAGCAGTTCCACGCCGTCGGCGACGGCGTGGTCCCGACCCTGCGTGCCACCGACATGCCCGGCGCCGTCGCGGCCGCACGCGGGCTCGCACGGCCGGGCGACGCCGTCGTGCTCTCGCCCGCGTGCGCGAGCTACGACTGGTTTCGCAACTACGGCGAGCGCGGCGACGTGTTCGCCGCATGCGTGCGGGCGCTCGTGTGAGCGGCATCGACCGTGGACAGCACCCCGCCGCAGGTCCATCCATGGGACATGCATCATGCCTCGCCGATCGTGCTGACGGCCCTGCTCGTCGCTGCCCTCGCCGTCAACTGTGGCGGCCCGGACTGCGGAGCCAACGACAAGTGCGCCGCCGATAGTACGCTCCCGAATACCTCCGCCGGCTCCACCGGGTCGACCAGCGACGACCCGACCACCGCCACCACCGAGCCGACCACCGAGCCGACCACCGGCACGCCCGGCGAACTCATGCGCTGCACGGCCACCTGCACCGCCGACAACGACTGCACCCTCGACGGCATGGACATCGGCTTCACCTGCGTCGAGGGCGAGTGCGGGTTCCCGGCCTGCACCACCGACGAGGCCTGCCAGCAGCTATTTAGCGGCTGGAGCGAGCCATGCACGATGACCGCCGGGTGCCTCATGGGCGAGGCTTGCATCGACATCGGCGGCGGCGAGGGCCGCTGCGCCACCGAGGCGGGCCCCGGCTTCGCCTGCGGCGACTTCGGCCTCGCCGAGCTGACCAAACCCGCGGTCGAGGGCGGCGACGTGACCGTGTGCGGCAACACCGACGCCACCTGCACGGACGCAGCCTGCACCAGCCCGTGCAAGTCCGACGCCGACTGCCCGGTCGAACAGGGCGCGCCGCACTGCGCCCTCGACACCGGCGAGTGCCGTTGCTCGGCCGACGCCGAGTGCCAGGCGACCCTGCAGCCCGGCTTCAACGTGTGCCTGGACGGCCGCTGCGGGTGCAGCGGCGACGCCGACTGTGCCGGCGGCACCAACGTCGACACCTGCGTCGCCGGCTCGTGCGGCTGCTCCTCGACCGCCGCCTGCACCGACCCGGTGTTCGACCACACGACCCAGGTGTGCGAGGCCGCGTGATCCGCGGGCCCGCGCCATCCCCCCGAAGTGGTCGCCCGCCCCACCGCGACCGACCGAGGCGAGCGCGGGTCACCGCGTAACTTGTGACATCGATCGCCACGCGCGGGTGTACATTCGCCGTCCCCGTGGAGGACCGGATGCAGGCTTTGGGGCCACGCGATCGCACCGGGCAGGTCCTCGGCCCCTATCGGGTCGTGCGCCTGCTCGGGGCCGGCGGCATGGGCCGGGTCTACCTCGCCGAGGACACCACCGATAGCCGTCAAGTCGCGCTCAAGGTCCTCAACGACGACATCGTCCGCGACCGCACCGCCCGCGTCCGCTTCCTGCGTGAAGCCCAGGCCGCGTCCGCCGTGCAGCACGCCAGCGTCGCCAGCGTGTACGCGATCCACGAGGTCGACGACGCCGTCTTCATCGCCATGGAGTACGTCGAGGGCCAGACCCTGCGCGCCTTCCTCGACGCCCAGCGCGGCCCGCTCGAGCTGCGCGAGGCCCTGCGGATCGCACGCGACGTCGCCCACGCGCTGTGCCACGCCCACGCGGCCGGCGTCGTCCACCGCGACCTCAAGCCCGAGAACCTGATGCTCGACCTGCGCGGGCAGGTCAAGGTCCTCGACTTCGGCCTCGCCAAGCAGGCCGGCGCCCCGCTCGAGGGCAACGTCGAGAACGCCTCCACCCTGAGCTTCGCCACCGCCGACGGCATCGTCCTCGGTACCCCCAGCTACATGGCCCCGGAGCAGATCCACGGCAAGCCGACCGACGCGCGCGCCGACATCTTCTCGATCGGCGTCGTGCTCTACGAGATGGCCGCCGGGGTCCGCCCGTTCCGCGGCGCCTCCACCATGGAGGTCCTGATCGCCACCGCCCGCGACGAGCTGCACCCCGCCTCCTCGCTCAACCCGCAGGTCCCCGCCGCCCTCGACGCCCTGCTCGCCCGCTGCCTCGCCAAGGCCCCGGAGGACCGCCTCACCAGCGCCGAGGAGCTCGCCGCCGGGCTCGATGAATTGCTGCTCGCCGAGGTCGAGGTCGAGCTCCACGGCGCCGTCCCGGGCCCCGGCCGCGGCTACCTCGGCGAGATCCTCCCGCCACGGTTCCTGCGCGGCCGCGACCTCGAGACCTCCGCCCTCCTCGACGCCACCGCCCGCGCGCAGGTCGGCGGCACCCACCTCGTGCTCGTCCACGGCGACCCCGGCGGTGGCAAGTCCGCCCTGCTCAGCAGCCTGCGCGACCCGGTCAACCGCGGCGGCGGCCGCTTCGTCTCCGGCAAGTTCGACCGCAACGCCCAGGGCGCCCCGCTCGCCCCGCTCGCCCAGGCCCTCGGCGCCCTCGTCCGCCAGATCTCCAGCGCCCCCGACGTCGACCGCTGGCGTCACGACCTGGCCGATGCGACAGGTCCCAACAGACATGTCCTCGACGACATGGTCCCCGAGCTGCGCCGACTCCTCGGCCCCGCCCCCGACGCCCCCGCCGACGCCGCCGAGGCCCGCAACCGCTTTCACGCCGCCTTCCAGCGCATCGTCCGGCTGTTCGCCGCCCGCTCACCACCCCTCGTCCTCGCCCTCGACGACCTCCACTGCGCCGACCCGGCGGCACTTCACCTGATCGAACTGATCCTCAGCGACCCCGCTGGCGGACACCTCCTGGTGCTCGCCAGCTTCCGTGACACCGAGCTCGACGACGCCCACCCGCTGCGCCTCACCCAGGACCGCCTGCGCCGCCTCGGCGTCCCCGTCCACGAGCTCCCGCTCCACCCCCTCGCCAGCGACGAGGTCGCCGAGCTGGTCGCCGACGCCCTCGGCTGCGCACCTGACGAGGCCGCCGCGCTCGCCTCGCGCCTCGACACCCACGCGCACGGCAACCCGGCCCTGCTGCGCCACCTGCTGCTCGGCCTGCGCCGCGAGGGCCAGCTGACCTTCGACAGCACCTCCGGCCGCTGGCAGTGGGACGCGACCTCCGCGATGACCACCGCCGGCACCGGCGCCACGATCGGCAACGTCGGCAACGTCGGCAACGTCGGGGCCTTCGTCGCCACCCGCCTGCAACGGCTCCCCGCCGGCGTGCAGCGGGTGCTCGCGATCGTCGCCCTCGCCGGCCGCCCGATCGACCTCCCGCTGCTCAGCGCCGTCGACCGCCGCGGCCCGCTCGCCACCA
>JAYUXQ010000967.1:0-3270 GCA_043752905.1 Nannocystis sp.
GCCTCGCGGTGCAACACGCCCGCTTCGGCGCGCAGGCGTTCGCGGAGGCGGGTGGCGAGCGACGGCACACAGGCGATGGCGCACAGGAGCCGCAGCGCGCCATCTCCGAGCTCGCGGGTGGTCTCGAGGGTGCCGGCGAGCGCGACCAGGGTCTGGTCGTCGAGCTCCCGGGCGAGCGCTGCCTCGGCGGGCAGGTCGTGCCGGGTCTTCTCGATGCGTCCCGCGAGCGCGCGGACCTTGTCGGGGCCCTCGCTGACGACGCTCGACAGCGCCGGTTCCCAGGCGAAAAAGCGCAGCCAGGTGGCGCCGTTGGCGATGAAGTAGCGCAGCGCCATGAGCCGGTGGCCCAGCGCACCGAGCGGAAGCGAGGCGAGCTCACCGAGCCGCGCTCCGGGCGCGACCAACGTCTCGAGGACTTCTTTGCATCCAACGTAGCCCCTGCCCGGCCTGAGGAGGGCCTGCATGGCGCGCTGGATGTCACCTTCGACGGCTTGGCGATAGTGGGGTTGGCTCGGCACGGGCGCGCAATCTACCCCACCAGCCGGCGCTCGCCCAGCGCTCGGGGGGGCGGCTCCCGTCGAGGACCGGCCGCGAGCGACAAAAAACTCTGGCCTCTTGCGACATGCACGCGAGCGTACGGCAAAAATCGGGACGACGGCAGCGGCCCGCGTGCCCGACGATATCGACGATATCGACGATATCGACGATCACCGGGCCCGGTCGATCTCGAGGCGCTCGCTGGCGGCGACGGCCAGCAGGAACGCGATCGAGGCGGCGATCTCGGCCTGCACCGCGACGTCGTCGGGGCCGCCGCACGCACGCAGGGCGGCCAGTGAGCGGATCGCCGAGGTCAGCTGCGCGAGGCTCTCGCGCCGGGCCTCGAGCTCGCGGCTGTCGTCGACCTCGACGACGAGGATCGGTCGGCCACGCGCGAGCTCCTCGACGGTGTGGCGCAGGCGCAGGTCGTGCACCGCCGCGAGGTCGATCTGCGCGGCCCGGGCGCTCAGGCTCGCGTGCCCGGGCACCGCGTCGATCGGTTCGCGTAGCCGGGCCCACACGCGGCCGAGCTCGGTCGTCGGCGTCGGCGCGCAGGCGTCGAGCAGGCGGTCGACGAGCACCAGGCGAGTCGCCGGCGCGAGCGTGGTGAGCAGGGCGAGGCGCTGCTCGAGCGTGAGGTCGTCGAGCTGCGCGGCGAGCAGGTCGGTGAAGCGACCCGGCTCCTCGACCGCCATGAGCGCGGCGAGGTCCGGGGCATCGAGGGCCAGGCCGGCGTTCGGCAGGCGCGTCTTGACCCGCGCGAGCTGGGCGCGCAGGAGCGGGTCGACCGGTGCAGGTGCATCGAGCACCCGCACGCGGGCGTGCAGCAGGGCGGCGTCGGTCGCTTCGGGTGGCCCGAGCAGCTCGACGCGGGCCAGGCCGCGCAGGCGCAGGCCGAGCAGCTGACCGTGCTCGACGACGACCTCCTCGACGACGGCGACGCAGCCGATCTGCATCAGCTGGTCGAGCGTGGGTCGGGCACCGTGGCCGTCCTGGCGGACGAACACGGCGAGCGTCACTGGCTCCTCGCTGCGCCTGGCGGCTCGCGCGAGCGCGGCGTCGGCGGGCCCGGAGATGGCTACGAAGGCGGTGGTCTCGGGCAGCAGCGCCGGGTATCGCACGGTCAGGATGGGGAGCGCCTCGATCACCGGCCTGGCGTAGCACGATCCACAGCCTCCAGCCCGCATTGGAGGCAGCGACGGCGCGATGCAGCGAGAGGCCGTCGAAGCGCACGATCGCCGCGGCCGGCTGCGCCGCGCTGGCAGGGTCGAGCGTGCGGACCTGACGATCGAGGTCGTCGAAGTCTGGGATCAGCTCGGGCAGGGTCGGCGAGACGGGCGCTCCGCGGGGCCGTCGAGCCGCGCCCTCATGTCGTGGAGGAGGCTGCCGTCCAGCGTGTTGTCGCTGCCGATGTCGCCCGCGGGGCGCTGCGGTCCCTCGGCCAGGCGTGAACCAGGCTGGCAAGATCCACAGCGTCGCGGGCACGTGCGGGGGCGCGCCCAACCGCGACGCGCGATGCCGTCGACCGCCCGCGTCCGGCGTACTAGCATGCGCCCGCATGCGCGTCGTCGTCACAGGTGCCACCGGTCACGTCGGATCCAACCTCGTTCGGGCGCTGATTCGCCGCGGTGACCAGGTCCGCGTGGTGGTCCGCGAACGCGTGCGCTCGCTCGAGGGCCTCGACGTCGAGCGCGTCCTCGGTGATGTCCGCGACGAGGCCTCGCTGCGCGCCGCGTTCGCCGACGCCGAGATCGTCTATCACCTCGCCGCTGTGATCTCGATCAGCGGCGATCGCAACGGGACCGTGCGGGCGGTCAACGTCGATGGCACGCGCCGCGTCGCCGAGGCCGCGCTCGCGGCCGGCGTGCGCCGCCTGGTCCACTGCAGCTCGGTGCACGCGTTCAACCTCTACCAGCCCGGCGCGGTCGACCCGATCGACGAGGCGTGGGCCAGAGTCCCCGACAGCGCGCCGCACTTCGCCTACGACCGCAGCAAGGCGGCCGGCGAGCGAGCGCTGCGCGAGGTGATCGAGAAGGGGCTCGACGCGGTCATCTTGCACCCCTCGGGCGTGGTCGGCCCCTACGACTTCGGCCCGTCGCGCATGGGCCAGGTGCTGCTGCAACTTTATCATCGCAAGCTGCCGAGCCTGCTCGGCGGCGGCTTCGACTTCGTCGACGTGCGCGACGTGACCGCGGGCCTGATCGCCGCGGTGGAGAGGGGCAAGGCCGGCGAGAACTACCTGGTCACCGGCCACTTCGTGACGGTCGCGGAGCTCGCCCGGATCGCCGCGAACATCACCGGCGTCGCGCCGCCCCGCCTCAACGCACCGATCTGGCTGGCCCGCCTCGGCGTGCCCGTGGTCGAGGCCTGGGGGCGAATGCGCCGCAAGGAGCCGCTCTACACCCGCGAGTCACTCGCGGTGCTCGAGTCCCACGGCCGCTTCAACCACAGCAAGGCGGAGCGCGACCTCGGCTACGTCGCGCGCCCGACCGCGGAGACGGTGCGCGACACGTACGCATGGTTCGACGCGGCCGGCATGCTCAGACGCTAACCGTCCCGGGGTTCGCGTTCACCTGAACCCGCGAGGGCCAGGTAGCGATCGGCGAAGCTGGACTCGACGTGCAGCGTGCCGCGGCCGGTGCGGGCGTTATAAAAGCTGCTCTCGACGCGGGCCTCGGTGGTCTCGCCGGGGAATTTTACAAAGCCTTCGATGAGAAAGTGGCCCTCGGCCTC
>JAYUXQ010000968.1:0-19866 GCA_043752905.1 Nannocystis sp.
CAGGCCTACGACCTCGTGCTCAACGGCAACGAGATCGGCGGCGGGAGCATCCGTATCCACCGCAGCGATGTACAGAGCAAGATCTTCGCAACCCTGGGATTGACCGAGGAGCAGACCCAACAAAAATTCGGCTTCTTGCTCGAGGCCTTCAAGTATGGCCCGCCGCCGCACGGCGGCATCGCCCTCGGCCTCGACCGCATCTCGATGCTGATGGCCGGCGCGACCAGCCTGCGCGACGTCATCGCGTTCCCGAAGACGCAAAAGGGCACCGACCTGATGACCGGCTGCCCCTCTGGCGCCGACGACGAGCAGCTCGCCGAGCTGTTCATCCGCCGCGCCCAGCTGCCGGGCGAGGAGACCTGAGCGGTGGAGACGACGCCCGAGCACCTGCAGCCGGCCCCGGAGGTCGTGCGCGCGTGGTGGAAGCGGCTCCTGGCGAGCTTGCTGTGCGCCGCGTGCATGGTGCTCGGCTCGCCCGACGTCTCGTGGTGGTGGCTCGGCCTCGTCGGCTGGGTCCCGTGGCTGTACGCGATCGAGGGCCTGACCCCCAAAAAGGCGTTCTGGTACGGCTGGCTCACCGGCACGATCACCGTGTTCTGGGGCTTCATCTGGCTGACCCAGCTGCTCGAGAAGTTCGCGGGCTTCGGACCCGCGCCGCGGCTGTTCATCCACCTGCTGTTCGCCGGCTTCCAGGGCCTCCAGTGGGCCGTGCCCGCCGCGCTGCTGGTGTGGCTGCGCCGCCGCACCGGCCGCGACGTGCTGTTGCTGGCCCCGCTGCTGTGGGTCGCCGGCGAGGCCCTGCTGCCGCACGTGTTCCCGTCGTACCTCGCGCTGATGTGGTGTTATCAGCCGCTATGGTTGCAGCTCGCCGAGATCGGCGGCGTCACCACGATCGGCCTCGCCCAGCTGAGCATCAACGCCGGCCTGTACGTGCTGCTGCGCGACTGGTTCGATCGCAAACATGTCAACCGCGCGGCGGCGGCCGTGTTCCTCGGTTGGCTGATCGGCACCCCGCTGTACGGCGCGATCCGCATGGCCCAGGTCGACGCCGTGATCGCCGGGGCGCCGAGGGTCAAGATCGGCGTGGTCCAGGGTAACTTCGGCATTTATGAGTGGTCCAAGGGGCGCGCCAAGTACGGCATCTTGCAACGGTTGCAGGAGCAGTCCGCCCGCCTCGAGGCCGAGGGCGCGCAGCTGCTGCTGTGGGGCGAGACCGGCTATCCCTTCTCCCACACGCTGCCGCGCCGCGGCGGCCATGACCTGCCCGAGGGGCACCCGCGCCGCGTACGACAGCACTTCACCGCGCCGCTGATCTTCGGCGTCGTCACCTCGGATCAAAAGGCCAGCCCCTACGCGTGGAACACCGCGATGGTGCTGCATCGTGACAGTCACCTCGGCGACACCTACGACAAGGTGTTCCCGCTGTACTTCGGCGAATATGTGCCGCTGGTCGACCCGGCCTGGTACCTCAAGATGGTGCCGGCCGCCTCGTACATCAACCCGGGTGACCGCCCCGGCGTGCTCGACGTCGACGGCAAGCGCTTCGGCCCGCTGATCTGCTACGAGGACATCTTGCCCCGCTTCGCCCGCGCGACCGCGGCCGGGGGCATCCACGCCTTCGTCAACCTGACCAATGACTCGTGGTTCGGAAAGTCGAAGGAGCAGTACCAGCACATGGGCCTGGCCGTCCTGCGCACGATCGAGAACCGCCGCGCGCTGCTGCGGTCCGTCAACGCCGGCACCAGCGTCTACGTCGACCCCAACGGCCGCATCCTGCACCAGACCGAAGTCACCGACCCCGACACCTCGCAGACCGGCCCGCTCCCCGCGACCGGCTTCGTCGCTGACGTCCCGCTGATGGACCTCGACTATCTCACCCCCTATACGCGCACCGGCGAGCTGTTCAACGGCCTCGTGGTGCTGGTGATCGCCGGCCTCGCGATCCGCGGCCGCCGTCGTCGAGCGAGTCCTCGGTGACCCGGTCACGTGGCCGGGTCAAGCTGCGCTGCCATGCTCCGATCATGCGCCGCCGGTGCTGGCGGCCAGCGCCGCCGCATAGTCCTCGGGACGAAAGCCGACGACCGCGACCTCGCCGAGCACGAGTAGCGGACGACGGATCAACATGCCCTGCGCCGCGAGCTCGGCGAACGCGGTGTCGTCGTCCATCTCGGCCAGGCGGGCCGCGTAATTTCCCGCGCGGTAGACCTGACCGCTGGTGTTGAACAGCCGACGCAGCGGCACCTTCGCCATTTGGCGGATGTTGCGCAGATCGCGAGCGCTCGGCGGCGTCACGGAGATGTCGATCTCGCGGTAGGCGACGCCGTGCTCGTCGAGCCAGCGCCGGGCGCTTCGGCAGGTGCTGCAACCGGGATACGCGTGAAAAACCGCTGTCATGCCGGGCGGAATCGTACCAGCAGACCGCTGCGGGAGTCTGCACAATAGGTCAGGTCGGCCACCGATGTCGGTAGGAATGGGGGGACGGGAAAGTTTGCGGCTCCGCACCTGTCCGAACGGACAGCTCGCGTAACGCCGTCCGCGGGGTTCATTCACGTGCGTGTGCAAATGCGCGACCTGGACCACGCGCAGCGTGGGGGCCTCCGACTACCAAGCTTTGCAAAATGGACGAACCCGGTTACAAACGGGCCCAGGTCCATCGCATCATGTCCAAGCTGTCCAAGCTATCCTCGCTGTCGTTTCCATGGGTCACCGCCTCCGCGCTCATCTTCGTCTCGGGGCAGGCATCCGCCGCCGAGCCGGCGACAGGAGGCGCCTCGGCGGGTGCCACGATAGGCACCGGGGGGGCCTCGGGTGATGCAGGGACCACCGGTGACGCCGGGAGCTCCGGCGACACCAAGAGTTCGGGCGCTGCCGGCGGCGGCGACGTCGACCTGGCCGACTCCTCGGTGGGTCCCGAGACCAACACCGGTCCGGACGCCAACGTCGACCGCACCGACGTCGACGACGAGAAGCGTGAGAAGTGGATCAAGCGCTATCGTCCGACGCGCCACCAGATGGAGGGCGGCATCTATGGCGGCATCCTGCTCCCGGCCGCCGACCACGAGCTCTACGCGCCCGATGCCGCGACCAACGGCGCCAACTGGACGCAGTTCAAGAAGATCGCGCCGGACATCGGCCTGCGCTTCGGTTACTACCCACTGTCGTTCCTCGGTCTCGAGGTCGAGGGCGGCGTCATGCCGACCAAGACCCGCGACGGCGCCTCCAACGTGCTGATCGGCGCCTTTCGCGGCTACGCCCTCCTCCAGCTGCCGTACCGCATCGCTCCCTTCGCGCTCGTCGGTATGGGCGTCATGGGCACCCAGACCAAGAGCAGCCTCGGCAACGACCAGGACCCCGCGCTCCACTTCGGCGGCGGTGTGAAGTTCTACATCAACCGCCTGCTGGCCCTGCGCATCGACGTGCGTGACAACCTGACGGCTCAGCACAAGATCGACCAGGGCCGCACCCACCACGTCGAGGTCCTGCTCGGCCTCTCGCTGCTGCTCAACCGCAAGAAGCCGACCCCCAAGCTCGACGTCGACACCGACGGCGACGGCTTTCTCGACCGCCTCGACAGCTGCGTCAAGGTCCCCGGCGTCGCGCCCGACGGCTGCCCGCTGCCGATCGCCGAGGACCCGGACACCGACGGGGACGGCTTCAAGGACAAGGTCGACCAGTGCATCGACGACGTCGGCACCGAGCCCGACGGCTGCCCGGACACCGACGGCGACGGTTTCAAGGACAAGGTCGACAAGTGCCCGCAGGTCGCTGGCGTCGCGCCCGACGGCTGCCCGCCGCCCGACACCGACGGCGACGGCATCCTCGACGCCAATGACAAGTGCATCAATGAGCCCGAGTCGAAGAACAACTACCAGGACGCCGACGGCTGCCCGGATGAGGTCCCCAAGGCGGTCGCCAAGTTTAGCGGCGTCATCAAGGGCATCTACTTCGACGTCGACAAGGACACGATCAAGTCCAACTCGGCGACGACCCTCAACAGCGCCGTCAAGGTGCTCAAGGAGTTCCCGGACGTCAACGTCGAGATCAGCGGCCACACCGACAGCGACGGCGACCGCGACTACAACGTCGACCTGTCGCGCCGCCGCGCCGAGTCGGTCAAGAAGTACCTGGTCGACAAGGGTATCGAGGCGAACCGTCTTCACATCCGCGGCGCCGGTCCGGACGAGCCGATCGCCGACAACAAGACCAAGAAGGGCAAGGCCCTCAACCGCCGCATCGAGTTCAAGCTCATGGCCGAGCTGTCGAAGTAGCGCATCCCGGTCCGGGGCTACGGCCCCGGACGTGCATTCGGGCGCTCGATCCCTCGCGGGACCGGGCGCTCGTCCATTCGGTGTCTCGCGTCCGCCGCTCAGGAGCGCGAGCGCGGCATCTTGCTGATGTCGACCGGCAGCCGCACCGAGAAGGTCGAGCCGCCGCCCGGCGAGCTGACGGCCTCGATCGATCCCCACATCATTTGGCAGTAGTGCCGGCTGATCGACAGGCCGAGGCCGGTGCCGCCGTACTTGCGGGTGGTCGACTCGTCCGCCTGGCGAAACGGCTCGAACAGCTCCTCGAGGCGCTCCTGGGGGATGCCGATGCCGGAGTCCTCGACCTCGAGGTGCAGCCATTCGCCGCCGGGCCCGTGGGTTCGCTTTACGGCCAGGCGGACCTGGCCGTCGTGGGTGAACTTGCAGGCGTTGCTGAGCAGATTGAGGGCGATCTGCTTGAGCTTGGTGCGATCCATGAAGAGGGTGCCGAGGACGCCGAGGACGCCGAGGACGCCGAGGTCGCCGTCATCGCCGAGGTCGAGCACGAGGGTATTGCGGTTGCGGGCGGTGAGCGGCTGGATCGTCGCAACGACCTCTTCGAGCAGCTCGCGGGCGTCGAATGCCTCGACGAAGAGGTCCATCTTGCCGGCCTCGATCTTCGACACGTCGAGGATGTCGTCGATGAGCGCGAGCAGGTGGCGGGCGGCGGCGCGGATCTTGCCGAGGTCCGTGAGGCTCTGTTGTTCGGCGTCGCGACTCTCCTCCTCGATCAGCTCGCTGTAGCCGATGATCGCGTTGAGCGGCGTGCGCAGCTCGTGGCTCATGTTGGCCAGGAAGGCGCTCTTGGCCTTGCTGGCGTCGATCGCCTGATCGCGCGCGGAGACCAGCTTCTCGTTGACGAGCTTGAGCTGCTGGTTCACCGACTCGAGCTCGGCGGTGCGGTCACGGACGCGGCCCTCGAGCTCGTCGTGTGCGGCGCGCAGGGCGATCTGGGCGACCTTTTGTTCGCTGATGTCGTTGACGATCGCCAGCAGGTGATCGCGGTTCTGGAAGCGGAAGCGGGACCCGCGGATCTCGACGTGGTAGCGCTGGCCGTCGCGGGCCACCGCGATCTTCTCCGCGTTGTAGTGGCCGTGCTCGTGGATCCGGGCCCGGAAGTCCGTGAAAAATCGCGGGTCGGTGATCAGGTCGGCGACGGTGGTGCCGGGCAGGGCGGGACCCGCGTCGGATTGGAACAGGTCGGCGGCGGCCGGGTTGGCTTGCACGATCTGCCCGTCGTCGGCGAGGATCAGCAGCGCGTTGGTGCCGGCCTCGAAGATCCCGCGGTACTGCTCCTCGCGGTTGCGCAGCTCGTCCTCCTGCTTCTTGCGCGAGAAAAAGCCGGGGATCTCGTAGCGCGCCGTGTGGCGCACGAGGTTGGGCTGGCTCTGAAAGTACGCCTGGATGAAGCCCTCGACGCGGGCCGGGTGGGCCATGATGAAGCGGCAGAACTCGTCGCCCTTGGCGCGGCACAGGATCTCTGCGGCGACCAGCGGGATGCCGAAGCTCGCCTCACACCAGCCCGACGAGTAGCCGGCGTTCATGACACAGACCGGGAAGTTGGTGCGCTTGCCCTCGCTGAGCCAGCTGTCGCACTCGAACGAGTAGGGGTGGTCGTAGAGGAGGTAAAAGTTCTCGTCGGGGGAGGGCTTGCTGTCCGCCGAGATGTCGACGAAGGCCCAGCCGGCGTGGGCGAAGTGGATCGGCCCGGCCGAGAGCTTGGCGATCGGATCTTCCAGGTGCATGCGCTCGGCGAAGTCACGCGCGTCCGACAGGCCCATCGCGTGCGCGATGTCGAAGAGCAGGCTGCGCGCGACCGACACGGCCTCGGCCTCGCCCTTGTCGCTGTAGAGCCGCTGGATCAGCTCGAAGAATTCGACCGACATCGCTCGCGCGCGCACGAGCATGTAGCGCTGACCGAAGATCTCGATCCGGGCCTGCTCCGGGCTGTCCATCCGCTCGGCGAAGAACCGACCGACGTACTCCTGCGCCTGCTCGAACAACGCCTCGAAAGCGGGCGGCACTCGTACCGTCGTTAACACCGGGCGCGAATATACACGTCGCCGCGCCTCGCTTCACGGGTCCGGGTGTAACTCGCGGCGCGCCGATCGGCCCGGCCGTCGCTGCATGCACGTGCACCAGCCTGGCCTGGTCGCCGGCCCTCGGCCTCGGTCGGCCTCGGTCGGCGCCTCGTCGGGCCCGGGATGCGGCCAAAATTGTCCGTTTCGGTGGGACCGGATCGGGCAGGGCGGCCCACGATCGGCGGCGCGGGGCGAGGGATCCGGGTTCGACGAGGGGCGACTTCGTCGGCGCGCAGGTCGCCGCGCGGGTGTCTGGACAAAGGCCGCGCTTGACACTACACGGCCGCAGTCGTGATCCTGGACCAAGTTTGGCGGCGGCCGGAAGCAGCACTCGTTTCATGAGCGAGGCCCAGGGGCGCGTGGGCCGGTGGCTGCGCAATAAGTGGCACCTGGATTCATTGATCGCCATCGGCGGGATGGCGGCGGTGTACTCGAGCACCCATCGCAACGGGGCGCGCGCGGCGATCAAGCTGCTGCACTCGCAGTACACCCGCAACGAGCAGGCGAGACGTCGCTTCCTCGCGGAGGGCTACGCGGCGAACAAGGTCGGCCATCGCAACGCCGTCCTCGTCCTCGATGACGATACCACCGAGGACGGCGAGGTCTACCTCGTGATGGAGCTCCTCGACGGCGAGTCGCTCGAGGGCCGTCTGGAGCGAGTGGGGGTGTTGGGCCCCATGGCAGTACTCGAGCTGACGGACCAGCTGCTCGAGGTGCTGTCGTACGCGCACCCCAAGGGGATCCTGCATCGCGACATCAAGCCGGCGAACATCTACCTGACACGTGACGGCGCCGTGAAGCTCCTCGACTTCGGGCTCGCCCGCGTGCGCGAGCTGTCGGCCGAGGCGATGGACCAGAGCGACGGCATCGTGTTCGGCACGGTCTCGTACATCGCGCCCGAGCAGGCGCGGGCCGACAACCAGAACCTCGACGCGCGCAGTGACCTGTGGTCGATCGCCGCGACGATGTTCCGCTCGCTCTCCGGCGAGACCGTGCATCCCTCGACCGGCCCGATCATCGATCGCCTGCTGGCGGTCGCGCGCAAGCCGGCGCGTTCGATCGCCACCGTGTGTCCGAAGTTGCCGAGGCCGGTCGTCGAGCTCATCGACCGCGCGCTGGCCTTCGACCCCGAGGCCCGCTGGCCGAGCGCCAACGTCATGCGCGTCGTTGTCCAGGACGTGCTGGCGCAGCTGCAAGAAGAAGCCGAGGCCGCCGAGTCGGCCGGCGAACCCGAGCTCGATCTCCAGACTTCCGCGGTGTTCGGCCGGCACGGCAACGCCACGCCGCCCGCGCGGCCCAAGACCGGCCCGGACCTGCCCAACGTGCGCCCCGGCGCCCCGATGCCGCCGTCGCAGGAGCGGCCCCCGCGGCCACGGACCGACCCGAGCGTCGTCGGCGGACGACCGCAGACGCTGCCGGCCCACGCCGTTCCGGCAGCTCAGGCGGCTCAGGCGGGCCCTGCCGGCCCTGCGGGCCCTGCCGGCCCATCCGAGGAGGAGGAGGTCGACCTCGACGTCGAGGCCCTGCGCGAGCGCCCGGATGAGACCCGCCAGCGTCGCTCTCGTACGCTGCTGACCAGGGAGGGCCGGGCCGAGTTGCGCCGGATCCTCGATGCCCGCAAGGCCGGCCTGGGCCTCGCCGAGCCGCGTGACGAGCCGACCCCGACCTTCACCTCGACCGTCCCACAGGCCTCGTCCGCCGCGCTGGACCCCGCCGAGTCGGGCGTCGGCGACATCGACATGAACTTCGACGACTCGCTGATCGAGGTGACGATCGATCACACGCGGCACGCTCGACCCGGCCCGATCGCCGAGGCGCTCGCGGACCCGGTCACGCCGGCCCCGTTCCAGCTGCCGCGAGATGTCCCCGAGGACAGGTCCAGCCGACAGACCGGAGGCTACCCGGCGATCGGTGCCCGCGGCGAGGTACAGCCCGCCCGCACCACCGGCAGCTACGCGACCGTCGGCGCGGCGCGAGCCCCCGAGCCCCCCGCCACCGGTCCGGCCGGCGCCCGTCCCACACGCGCACCTGTCCCCGAGGACAGCCCCCGCGCCGCCGCCGTCACCCCCGCCGCTTCCGCCGCTTCCGCCTCCGCCATATCTGGCAGCCTCGACGACAGCACGCGCCGCCGCGGCGTGGCGTCCGGGAGCCTCGACGACAGCACGCATCGACGCGCCGCCGCGATGGCGAGCCTCGACGACACGGCCCGCCGGCGCGCCGCGGCGCAGGCCTCCGCGGCGTCCTCGTCAACTGTCCCCGAGGACAGGCGCGGACGCACGGCGAGCGCCTCGTATCCTAGCCTCGGCGGTCCGTCCTCGCGGCCCTTCGACGTCTCCACGACCGGCGCGCGCGCGACCGACTCACCCGGCACTTCGGGGCCGCAGAGCGTGAGCGGTGAGATCGACACCGGCCCAACGCCACCGGGCGACGAGGTCGTCCGTCCGGCGCCGGTCGTGGTCAGTGGTGAGATCGTCTCGCGTCCGTCGCGCGCCACCGAGGTCACCCGCGTGCGACCGGCACCGAGCGTCGAGGTCCACCCGTCCTCGTCGCGCGCCGCCGAGATCACGCGGATCGGCCCCCCGCCGGCTCCCCCGACGACCGTGCGACCGGCCGAGGCCCCGCGGGCCGCGACCGTGACGAGCGGGCTCCACGACACGATCCGCCCGAAAACGATCCCCCCGGTCGGCAGCGCGTACCGACCCTCGCGTCCGACCCCCGTCGGCGAGCCCTCGGCTCCGCTGCCCAGCGCCGCGCGGCCGGTCACCAAACCCGAGTCGGCGGCCGACAGCACCAAGCGGGTCGCGCTCGGGCGCGCCAGCGTGTTCGCGGCCCCCGGCCGACCGACCACACCGGTCCCGGGCGTCACGCCGCAGTCCCCGAGCCCGGGCAGCGCACCGCGTTCGGCGACCGACCCACCGCGATCTGCCCCCCAGGCCACGAGCCCGACCACGCCGTCGCGACCGGCGACCGACCCTCCTCGCCCGGCAAGCACGAGCCCGTCGGGATCGCCGCGACCCGGGACCGATCCTCCGTCCACGAGTCCGGCAGCGCCGTCGCGGCCGATCACCGAACCCCCGCGGATGTCGGCGCCACGCACCGGCGAGCCGCAGCGCCCCGCGACCCTGCCGCCGCGCGCCTCGCCAGTGGACGCCGCCCGCGGGGCCCCCGTGAGCCCTCAGGAGCCCGCGCGCGCCGCCACGACGCTCACCGCGGAGACGCCAGGCACAGACCCCGCTGCGGCCCCACGCAAGCCCGCCGTGGGGGCCCCCGCCGCCCCGGTCGTGGCGGCCCCCACCGCCCCGGTCGTGGCGGCCCCCACCGGCGCAGCGCGCAGCGCGGCTCCAGCGGCTCGGTCGATGTTCAATCCGTACCCGACGCTGTCGTCCAGCGGCCCGGCCGCGGACGCCCCGCGCGCGACGACGACACCTGTCTCGAAGGACAGCAAGCCCGGACCGACCGGCCGCCACGAGTCGGCGAAGCCGGCGGACCCGCAGGCCGCAGCGACCTCGGCGGTCGGTATGCCCGGCCCGCGCGCGCCTCAACCCGCCCGCACCACCACCCCCGCGCCGGTGAGCACCCAGCCTGTCCCCAAGGACAGCTCGGCACCGGCGACCCGCAAGCCGGTCCCGAAGGCCAGCCCCGCGTCGGCGAGCGATCTGGCGGCGGCCCGCGCCGCTGCGCCGACCGCTCCGCAGCCAGTGGTGGACGCCGCGACGGTGGCCGAGCCCGAGTCGCCCGGGCGCCCGTCCAGCGAGTCGCGCGCCAAGACCGGCGCAGTCCCGGTGCTGCCGTTTAGCTTCCTGCGCCCCGGCGCGTCCGCAGCTCGCCCCGGAGCACCGGCAGCCGAGCCGCAGCCGTCCGGCGAAGGCAACCCGCCGACGCGCAAGAAGCCCTGACGCAGCGTGGGGCGCCGATGGTGTTCACTCCGGTGGTGGAGGGGAACCCACCGGAGTGACGGGGCCCGCGATCAGACCCGACGACGACGGGCGTCGTCTCCACCACGCTGCGCGCCGGCCGGACCAGCCGAGCCCGACGCACCGGACGCACCCTGCGCCCCCGCCGAGTTCGCCGACTGCACGCCCTGCGCCGCCGGCTTGCGCGGCCCTGCGGGCAGCTTGGCGTCGAGGCCCTGGAGCAGGTCGCCGAGGGAGCCCATGCCCTTGCCGCCGGCAGCGGCCTTTTTGTTCTGCTGGGCGAAGCTCTTGTAGTTGCTGCGCTCCTCGGCCGCTGCGACGCCCTTGATGCTGAGGCGCAGCTTGCCGGTCTTGTGGTCGCGGCTGAGCACGACGACCTCGACCTCCTTGCCGACCGGGAAGGCGCGCTTGGGGTCCGCGCCGTGCGGGATCCCGAGCTCGGACATCGGCACCAGGCCACGGCCCTGTTCGGTGTCGACGAACACGCCGAAGGCGGCGATCTCCGCGATCTTGCCGACGAGCATCGTGTCGGGGGCGACCTGGGCCTGCTCGGGCTGGTCGGCGGACTTCATCGACAGGCTGATCTTGAGGTCGCCGCCGGTGCCACGGGGGTCGAGCGCGATGACGCGGACCTTGACCGCCTCACCGACCTTGATCACGTCCTCGACGCGGTCGACGCGGCCGTGGCCGAGCTCCGAGATGTGGACCAGGCCCTCGATGCCGCCGAGGTCGATAAACGCGCCGTAGGGCTGGATCGACTGGACGATGCCGTCGAGCTCGGCGCCGACGGACAGGCGCTCGCGGACCGCCTTGGCCTGGTTCTCGCGCTCGTCCTTGATGACGGCCTTGCGGGACACGATCACGCTGCGACCGCTGTCCTTCACCTCCATCACCTTGAAGAAGTATTTTTGGCCGACGAAGTGATCGAGCTCCTGGACGAAGCCGATATCGATCTGGGAGGCCGGGCAGAACGCGCGCACGCTGCCGATCTCGACCTCGAGGCCGGCCTTGACGGCCTTGCTGACGGTGCCCTCGATCGGCACGCCGCTCACCTTGGCGAGCTCTAGCGCCTGCGTATCGACGCCGCCGCGGCCGATCTGGACCACGAGGAGGATGCCTTCGCGGCCGGCCGACGCGACGGTCGCCCGGATCTTGTCGCCGACCTTGACCTTGAGGTTGCCCTCCTTGTCGGTGAGCTGTTCGCGTTCGATGCGGGCCTCGGCCTTGGCGCCGATGTCGACGAACACGCCGTTGCTCCCGATCTCCGCGACGATGCCCTCGACCATCTGCCCGGTTCGGACCCGTCGCGACCCGCGGCCTTGCGTGGTCGCGGCGGTCTCTTCAAACATCTGGGCGAAGTCGTCGTCTTGCTGGGCGCTCATGAGGACGTGAAGCTTGGCAAAACGCGCGCGCGCAAACAAGGGCCTGCGGACCGCGAACGCACCTTCAGGGCGTCATAAGTTGCCCCCGGGGCCCGGCCGCGCCGCCTCAGCCGCCGCGCTTTTTTCCGCTGCCCTTGATCTCGATCGTGCTCGCCACGGGCTGGAGATTGGGGAAGGCGGGGAGCGGGTCGGTGACTGACAGCGGGCGCCAGTTCTGCACGGAGTCGATGTAGCCGGGCTTGGTGAGCCGGATCTCATGGACCTTGTTGTCACCGACCGGCACCGTGATCTCACAGGGCGTCGTGCAATGCGGCTTGCCGTCGACGGCCACGCTCGCGGCCTCGATGTTGCTGCGGATCACCACGCGGTTCATCGGCAGACCGGGCTCCGTCGCGGCGGCGGCCCTGGTGTCGGCGGCCGCGGTCGTGTCCGCGTCGACGCCCGCGGTGTCCCCACTCGACGCGAGCAGCATGGAGATCGTGACTGCGAGGCCGAGCACCCCGAGGCCGACGAGCACCAGCGGCAGCTTGCTCGGCGTGGGTCCGCCGCCGGTCGGCGCCGCGGGGCGTCCCGTGCTGTTGATCGGGGCGAACGCGCCGGTATGCACGGCGCTGGCGGACAGGGCGCCGCTGAGCTCCGGGACCGAGCGGCCCTCCTCGGCGGCGCGCACGGCACCGAGCGCTTGACCGATGAGCTCGGCGAAGCGACCGGCCGACTGGATCCGCTTGAGCCGGTCCTTGCGCAGGGCCAGCTGCAGCAGCTTGATCGTCGCGGGGCTCGCGTAGCGCGGCGTCGGGACCTTGGCGCGCACGTGCTTGAGCATCGTCGCCATCGGGCTCTCGGCCGAGAAGGGCGGCTTGCCCTCGAGCATCTCGTAGAGGATGCAGCCGAGCGAGTAGATGTCGGTACGATGGTCGAGGTCGGTCCCGTTGCACTGCTCCGGGCTCATGTACTGCGGCGTGCCGAACACCTCGCCGGCGCGCGTCAGCTTCATGGCATCGATGCCGCCGGCGATGCCGAAGTCGAGGACCTTGACGACCGTGGTGACGCCGACGGTCTCGATGAAGATGTTGTCGGGCTTGAGGTCGCGGTGAAAGATGCCGTGCTCGTGCGCCTCGCTGAGGCTCTCGGCGATCTGGCGGGCGAACTGGAGGGCCTGGAATTCGGGCGCGCGGCCCTGCTCGAGCCGCTCGGCCAGGCTCTGGCCGGTCAGCAGCTCCATCACCATGAACGGCCGGCCGTCTTCCGTCTCGCCGTGCTCGTACACGCGAATGGTCGACGGGTGGCGCAACTGCGAGGTGACCTCGAGCTCGCGGCGGAAGCGGGTCACGAACTTGGCGTCTTGCAGGCACTCGCGGCGGACCAGCTTGATCGCCACCTGGCGATCGACTTGCGCGTCGTGGGCCTCGTACACGACGCCCATACCGCCCTCACCGATGACCTCCTGGATCCGGTAGCGGCCGCCGATCGTCTTGTTGATGTCGTCGTTGAACGTCACCTCGAGCGACGAGGACGACGCGCTCGGTGCACCTGCGGGCGCCGCAGCGGCCGCTCGCGCCGGAGAAGGCGCTCGCGCAGCAGGAGCCGAAGCCGCAGCGGGAGCTGGTTCGACTCTGGCGGGGCGGCCTCGGGGCGGACTGGGGGGCATCGGCACGGAGCGGGGGTTCGCGGGCGAGTGTAACGGTTTGCCGGGGGCCGCACCATCGGGCCGCGAGGGCCGTCAGAGGCCCGGTCGGACGTGAGCGGCGGGCGCAAACGGGCCGGAATGACGTTCACATCGCTCACTCGTCGTAGCTGACGAAGGGGTCGGCCGGGCTCGCCTGGGCGGCCTTGAGGTCCAGGTGAAGATGGTTGTGATGGGCCCGGTCGTGGTCCGGGGTCAGGATCGTGTGAAACAGCCCGCGCGCGTGGGTCTGGCATACCAGGGCGAGATAGAGGTCGGCGGCGGCGGCCCCGACGGGCACCGGGGCGCCCGCGGGTCCGGGCGCAAAGGCGCGGTCGGGGCAGGTCCGCAGGCGGCCCCGCGGGTACAGATCTTCGACGCGGGCCAGCGGCATCCCTGGCCCGCGCAGCCCGAGCAGGTCGAGGGCGAGGCCGACGTTGTGCTGACTGCGCGGCTTGTCGCGCACGATCTTTCCCCGTCGCAGCGCCGAGAAATACTGCACCTCGGTGACGCCATGCTCGTGCAGGTACTCGGCGACCGGCACGACCGCGGCGACCAGCCGGCAGTCCCACACCGCGTGCGGGTCGTGCCCGGGATCGTCGGACCACGGGATCATGAACTCGACCCCGGCGACGGCGCCGGTCAGGCGCACCGGGATCGCCACCTCGGGCGCCTGCCTGCGATCGACGGTGACGTACGGCACCTCGCGGGCGTCGAGGTAGGCGTGACAGGCCGCGCTGTCCATCCGCATCAGCGCGGTCGCGTCGAGGCCCGGGCCGATCGTCGGGATCCGTCCGCCACGCACCGGCGTCGCCGGCCCGGGCTCCGGTGCGCGGTCGGGCTCGTCGTATACGGAGGGCAGGGGGCGGGACGCCGGCGCGCTCGGCCGCGATGTCTCGCGGACGCGGGGCCTGGCCTTCGCGACATGTCTCTCGGGACCTGTCTCGACGCACCTGGCCTTTTGGACCTGCGTGAGCCCCCGGGCGTGGCGCATGCCCTCGGGGCAGGTGGGCGCGCGGGCGTTCGGCAGGCGCCAGCGCGGCGCGCTCGACCAGCCGGGCCGCGGGCGTCCAGGGCTCGCGTCCGCTGCGCCGGGGGCGGCGAGCACCACTGCAACGCCGAGCCACAGCGGCAGGCAGGCCGTGAACACCCGCCAGGGCCGGTTTACACGGCCTCCGGCGACCTGGGTAGGTCTAAGAAGGGCCATGTGCGCAGGTGTCATACCAGTGGCATTGTGAGCCAAGCCGCAGCCGGAGGCAAAAAACGTGGGTCCCGGGGTGGCCTCACCGGGCCTACTGTGGCTCTCAGAACGATGCCCAGCGCCGATCTGAACGCCCAGAACCCCCTCCAGCCGGCGCCGGCCGGTCCCACGCCGCGCTATCGCGCCCGCAACAAGATCCGCGTGGTGACCGCCGCCGCCCTGTTCGACGGCCACGACGCGGCGATCGGCGTCATGCGGCGCGTACTTCAGGCCTCCGGGTGCGAGGTCATTCACCTCGGGCACAACCGCGGCGCCGAGGAGGTCGTCGACGCGGCGATCCAGGAGGACGCGCAGGCGATCGCGCTGAGCTCCTATCAGGGCGGGCACGTCGAGTATTTCCAGTACATGCACGATCTCCTGCGCCAAAAAGGGGCAGGGCACATCACGATCTGGGGCGGTGGCGGCGGCGTGATCGTGCCCCGCGAGATCGAGAAGCTGCACGCCTACGGCATCCATCGCATCTTTAGTCCAGAGGACGGCCGGCGGCACGGGCTCCAGGGGATGATCGACATGATCATCGCGGGCGCCGACTTCTCGACCGCGCCGGACGACCCGCTGCGCGAGCTCACGCAGGTCCGCGAGGCCGACGCGCGCGCGCGGGCCGAGCATCGCAGCCAGCTCGCGCGACTGATCACCGCCGTCGAGGCGCTGCCCGACGGCGACTCGCCGTTACGTGCTGCGTTGCGGGCGGGCGAGGTCACGGGCGTGCCGGTGCTCGGCATCACCGGCACCGGCGGCGCGGGCAAGAGCTCGTTGACGGACGAGCTGCTCAGTCGCCTGCTGCGTGATCATCCCGAGCGGCACATCGCGGTGGTGTCCGTCGATCCGACAAGGCGGCGCACCGGCGGCGCGCTGCTCGGCGATCGCATCCGCATGAACGCGCTGCGAAGCCCGCGGGTGTACATGCGCAGCCTCGCGACCCGGCAGGCCGGCGTCGAGCTGTCGCGCGCCACTGATGACGTCGTCCGTCTTATCAAACAGGCGGGGTACGATCTGGTGATCGTCGAGACCTCGGGCATCGGTCAGGGCGACGCCGAGATCACGCGGCTCGCCGATCTTTGCGTGTACGTGATGACAGCCGAGTACGGCGCGCCGAGCCAGCTCGAGAAGATCGAGATGCTGGACCTCGCGCAGCTGGTGGCGATCAACAAGTTCGAACATAAGGGCAGCAAGGACGCGCTGCGCGACGTTCGCAAGCAGTTCCGGCGCAACCGCGAGATCGCGTACGGCGTGCCGGACGAGGCGCTGCCGGTGTTTGGTACGGTCGCCAGTCGGTTCTTCGACAGCGGCGTCAACGGGCTGTATGCCGCGGTCTGCGAGGGCCTGACGGCGCACGCGCGGGCGCCGTGGGTATGCACGATCCCGGTCGACCAGCGCGCCGTCGCCTCGGACACGCGTGACCTGATCCCGCCGGAGCGCACGCGTTACCTCGCGGAGATCGTCCGCACCGTGCGTGACTACAAGGCCCACGCGCACGCGCAGGTGCTACGCGTCCGCGAGCTGGCCGCGCTGCGCACCGCGAAGGCGCTGCTGGCCGGCGAGGCGGGGATCGACGCGGCGACGATCGATCGCGCGATCGCGGCGGCCGACGTCAAGGTCGACGCCGACGCCCGTCGCGCGCTCGCCGAGCTGCCGCGTCTGCGTGACGCGTATGCGCAGGACGAGTACGTCGTGAAGATCCGCAACGCCGAGGTCGTGTATCCGACGCACGTCGTCACGCTCTCGGGGACCCGCCAGCCGCGCGTCGCCGTGCCGCAAGACGACGAGCCCGGCGCGCTGGTCCGCTTCGCGCTGCTCGAGAACCTGCCGGGATACTTCCCGTTCACGGCCGGCGTGTTCCCGTTCAAGCGCGAGGGCGAGGACCCCAAGCGCATGTTCGCGGGCGAGGGCGGGCCGTCGCGCACCAATCAACGCTTCCATTATCTGTCGGCGGGCGAGCCGGCCAAGCGCCTGTCGACGGCCTTCGATTCGGTGACGCTGTACGGCCAGGACCCCGACGAGCGCCCGGACATTTTTGGAAAGATCGGCGAGAGCGGCGTCAGCGTGTGCACGCTGGAGGACGCGCATGATCTTTACGCGGGGTTCGACCTGTGCGATCCGGCGACCAGCGTCAGCATGACGATCAACGGCCCGGCGCCGATCGTGCTCGCGTTCTACATGAACACGGCGATCGATCAACAGGTCAGCGCCGCCGAGGCGAAGAAGGGCGACAAGTTGACGTCGGCCGAGATCGAGGCGGTGCGCGACCGGACCCTCAAGGTCGTGCGCGGCACGGTCCAGGCCGACATTTTGAAGGAGGATCAGGCGCAGAACACCTGCATCTTCTCGATCGAGTTCGCGCTGCGGATGATGGGGGATATCCAGGCGTACTTCATCCGCAAGCAGGTCAGGAATTACTACTCGGTGTCGATCAGCGGCTATCACATCGCCGAGGCCGGGGCGAACCCGATCTCGCAGCTGGCCTTCACGCTCGCCAACGGGTTCACCTTCGTCGAGTACTACCGGGCCCGCGGCCTCGAGGTCGACGCGTTCGCGCCGAACCTCAGCTTCTTCTTCTCCAACGGGCTCGACAGCGAGTACACGGTGATCGGCCGGGTCGCGCGGCGGATCTGGGCGGTGGCGATGCGGGACATGTACCGCACCGATGAGCGCAGCCAAAAGCTCAAGTATCACATCCAGACCAGCGGTCGCTCGCTGCACGCGATGGAGATCGACTTCAACGACATCCGCACGACGCTGCAGGCGCTGTTCGCCTACTACGACCACTGCAACAGCCTGCACACCAACGCGTACGACGAGGCGATCACGACGCCGACCGCGGCGAGCGTGCGCCGGGCGATGGCGATCCAGCTGATCATCACCAAGGAGCAGGGCCTGGCGAAGACCGACAACATGCTGCAAGGCAGCCACATCGTCGACCAGCTGACGGAGCTGGTAGAGGAGGCGGTCTTGACCGAGTTCCTGCGCCTCGACGAGCGCGGCGGGGTCCTCGGCGCGATGGAGCGGCAGTATCAGCGCGGCAAGATCCAGGACGAGAGCCTCAAGTACGAGCAGCTCAAGCACTCCGGCGAGCTGCCGATCGTCGGCGTCAATACCTTCCAAAACGCCGAGAAGTCGGGCGACCAGGAGGCGGGGGACGTCGTCCTGACGCGGGCCAGCACCGAGGAAAAGACGGCCCAGATCACTCGCCTCCGGGAATTTCAGCGTCGGCACGCCGACCAGGCTCCGGCGGCCCTCGAGGCCCTGAAGCAGGCCGCGCTGGCTGGAGGCAATATCTTCGAGCAGTTGATGCAAACCGCCCGCGTTTGCAGCCTGGGTCAGATCTCCAGGGCGCTGTTCGAGGTTGGTGGGGAATATCGACGGTCGATGTAACGGCCCGGACACCGGTCCGCGGGTCACCTCGGTCGGGATATTGACCCCGTGTCTACCCTGTCTACCCGGTCCGCCCTGTCCGCCCTGTCCGCATCGTGTTCATTTGTTGCGGACATAATGAACGATCTTTGCTTGATTTTGCGAGAACTGTGATAACTTCCGGCGCATGTCAAAGTTCGAGACTACGTTCAAAGCCGCCATCGCCGAGAATGAGCGCCGCATCCTCATCGATTCCCTGCGCTCCTCCCCCGAGCTGACGATCGGTGAGATCCATCGCCTCAGCAAGGGCGGCCTCGGTCGCCTGTTCAACGAGATCACGATCTCCGACCTGATGGGCGGCTCGTCCTCGCAGTCGTCGGGTGGCAAGCGCGGCGGTGGTCGTGGTGCTTCCGGTGGTGGCGAGTCCGGCGGGGCCCAGGCCCAGGCCCAGGGCCAGGCCGGGATCGGCGTTCGCGGTCGCGGTCGCCCGCGGGCCGAGGCGCCTGCTGCGGAGGCGGCGGGCTCGGCTCAGGCCGGTGAGGGCAAGCAGAGCAAGCAGCGGCGCGTTGGCAAGGCCAAGGCCGTCAACACCCGCACCGCCGAGGGCCGCGCGGAGTACGACGAGGCGCTGTTCCAGGCCGTCCACGAGAGCGGTGGTCCGGCGGGGGCCGGGTCCCTCATCGCCCGCGCCGGCGGAAGCAGCTTGCAGGCCCGCGCAGGCCTGGCACGCTTGATCGAGGCCGGCCGGATCACCTGGTCCGGCAAGGCGCGCGGCACCAAGTACACCGCCGCCTGAAGTCGAAGAAGGTCCACGCATGGTTCTCCGTCTCCGCGGCTTACACGGTCCCTGTCTGCTTCTGGTCGCCCTCGCGGGCGGGACCGGCTGTAACAAGGATCCCGCGGAGACCGGGGCCGATGCGTCGACGGACGGGGCCTCGGCGCCTACCACCCCTACCACCCCCACCGAGGCCACGACCGGGTCCGGCAGTGGAGCCACGACCGGCGTGACCTCGGAAGATTCGTCTCCGACGACCTCGGGGATGTCGGGACTCTCCGATACCTTCCCCGACGGTGATATCCCGAGCGGAGGCCAGTGCAGCCTGTTCGGGCAAGATTGCACCGCGGGCCAGAAGTGCAACGCGTGGAGCAACGACGGCGGCATCTTCCCGAACGGCGCCAAGTGTGTGCCGACGATGGGCGAGGCCCAGCCGGGTGAGGGCTGCACCGTCGAGGGTAAATTCGGCGATGGCATCGATAACTGCGTCGAGGGGTCGATCTGCCTCGATCTCGACAACAGCGGCAAGGCGACCTGCGTCGCCTATTGCCTCGGTTCGATGAAAGACCCAACCTGCCCCGAGGTCGAGGACCGCTGCGCCTTCCTGTTCGAGCCGACGGTCCCACTGTGCTTCCCCAGCTGCGACCCGCTCGCCCAGGACTGCGGCGAGACCGATACCTGCGTCCCGAATATCGCGGCCCTGGGCGCCGAGTTCTTCGTGTGTATGCCGCGCGTCTTCGAAGAGATCCCCGGATCGTACGGGGACGCCTGCTACGCGCTGTCGGGCTGCGACCCGAGCTTTCTATGCATCTTCGCCGAGAACGTCCCGGGCTGTGGCGGCGACTACTGCTGCTCGACCTATTGCGACATCTCGATGCCGGACACTTGTACGACCTTCGAGCCCACGCTCACGTGCGTGCCATGGTTCCCCGAGGGCCAGGCCACGCCAGGCTACGAGGATGTCGGTGTCTGCGGGATCATGCCCTGAATGCCCCGAATGCCCCGAATGCCCCTGCACATGGTACGTGCGATGTTTGCGTCCGGTTTCTGTCGGGCTCGCCAGCTTCGGACAGTGCCAGTGACCTGAGCGGATAGAGGTCTCACTTTGACGATGTCGCGCCCGGCAGCGACTCGC
>JAYUXQ010000969.1:0-3267 GCA_043752905.1 Nannocystis sp.
TTGGCGCGCTCGACCAGGGCCTCGGCGAACAGCTGGCTGGCGAGCGCGGTCTGGTGCTCGCGCAGGCCGACGCCGACCACGAAGATCCGTCGCGCAGCCGCCTCCGCCGCGACCGCGTGCATGTCGTGGGCGACCCCGAGGCGCACCGCCTCGGACAGCGCCGCGTCGGCCTCGTTGGGTCGCCCGGAGTTCCACAGCAACCCTCCCTCGGCGAGCGCCGCCTCGGCCGTCAGCGGCCCATAGCCGACGGCTATCGCCTCTGCGCGGGCCGCCTGGACCACTTTCAGGCCCTCCGCGTAGCCGCCGGTGGCCTCGAGGGCGGCGCCGCGGGCGAGCCGCTCGCGCAGCGCGTCGACCTTCGCCACCGTCCCGGCGTCTCCGGGCGGGGCGACGGCGGCGAGCAGCACATCGGCGTCGGCGCAGGCCTGCACGCCGGGCAGCGCCGCGACGGCCTGCACCGCGTTCTCGACCACCTCGCCGCTGGCCTGCGCGAACACGTCGACGAGCGCCTGCATGTGCACCTTTCGCCGGCCGAGGCAGGCGAAGCGTAGGTCCATCAGGCGGGCAGTCTCGAGGCCGGAGGCGTTGGATTCACAGGCGAGGCGGTGCTCGGCGGCCCAGGTCCTCGCGTAGCTGTCGAGGCGCTCCTCGACGCGCTGCAGCACATCGGTGGCGAAGGGCGTGCCGGTGCTTGCGAAGGCGCGGGCGACGGCGGCCCTGCGCTCGTCGCCCCATACGCTGGCCATTTCTTTGACGCCGGCCTCGCAGCGGTCCAGTTCGGGCGCGCGGGCGATGGCGACGGCGTAGCTGCCAGCCGAGGCGATGCCGAGCAGTCCGACCATGGCGGCGACGCGGACGCGGGCGCGCTGGGGGTCGTGCTCGAGGGCGTCGAGCATCTCGCCGAGGTTGGGCCAGCGCTTCTCGGGCGCGGTGGCCAGCGCGCGCACGAGGATCTTGAAGAGTCGGCGCGGCACCGGCGAGTCCGGCGGCGGCGGCGGGACGACGCCGCTCTCGACCTGCGTCTTGATGCTGACCCACGAGTCGCCGACGAACGGCCGCGTGCCGTAGAGCGCCTCATAGAGCGTGACGGCGAAGCTGAACTGATCCGAGTAGGGACCACTGAGGTGCCCGAAGTGCTGCTCCGGGGACATATACGCCGGCGTGCCGAGCACCTTGCCGATCTGCGTGAGGCGCACGGACCAATGGATGTTGGAGCGATCGATACCGTCGTGGCCGGGCATCGTCGCGTTCACCGGCGCGTCTTCCTCGGTGCGCGCGAGGTCGTCCTCCGCGTCGCCAGCCTCCGTCTGCACGAGGCCGAAGTCGAGGACGCGCGCGTGGTCGTGGGTGTCGACCAGCACGTTGTCGGGCTTGAAGTCGCGGTGCACCAGGCCCGCGGCGTGGGCCGCCGCCAGCCCGCGCCCGGCCTCGCAGACGGTGCGCAAAACGGCCTGCCATGGCCGCTTACGCATATGCAGCCACCCGCCGAGCGTCTGCCCGTCGATGTACTCCATGGCGACGTAGATGCCGCCCGCGTGCTCGCCGACCTGATAGATCTGGACGACGTGCGGGTTGGACAGGCGGGCCATCGCCTGCGCCTCGCGGATCATGCGGGCGCGGACGGTCGGCTTGTCGAGCAGCTGCCGGCGCACGAGCTTGAGGGCGACCTTGCGGTCGAGGCTGACATCGAAGCCGGCGTACACGACGCCCATCGCCCCCTCACCCAGCTTGCGCAGGACGATGAAGGGTCCGATCGCGGTCGGGTCGGCGGTCTCCGTCATGATCGCGTCCGTCGGTCCACGAGGCGTGCTCAGGGAGCGAGGACCTTACCGCTCTGGATCAGGCCGCCCGACGAGAACGAGGCGCCGCAGGCGGGGAGCTGACAGGCGACCGCCATCTCGGGGTGGCGGCGATGGCCGGCGTTGAGGCAGGTCGCGCCCTCGGGGCCCCACTCGGCCTCGACGACGTAGTTGACGTTGGGGTCGACGTTTTGCACGCCGACCTGGTCGAGCACGTGGATCGGCGTGCCGTTGGCGGTGTGCGACACGCCCTCGCCGCAGTAATCGGCGCGGACCATCCGCGTGCAGGCCTGATGATGGTCGCGCAGCGAGGTGTTGGCGACGCTGGCCCACGGCCGATAGCCATACTCGACGCACTTCGCCAGCGCGGCGCCACGGCAGGCGAAGGTCAGCGTGCCGTCCGAGGCGTCGGAGATGCGCTCGCCGCTCGCCGGATCCCAGAGGTCGCCGAGCAGGATCGCCTCCTTGCCGTTCTCGCACAGCGGCTTCCAGGTGCCGTCGTAGATCTCGAGCTGGTAGAGCATGACATCCGAGCCGGGGGCGAGCGGCGCGACGCCGGCGATCCGGACCGACTTCTTCTTGCCCTTGCCGCCCTCGCTCAGCTCGTACTCGATCGCGGCGCCGACGAGGGCCGTACCCGTGGAGATGACGCCGTTCTTGCCCTTGATCGTCAGCACGCTGCCGGCGAGCCAGCTCTCGCTGCCCTTGTCGCCGCCCTTGAGGTCGATCTGCGAGATCTGGATGTAGTCGGTCGTGCCGGACGCTCCGTCGAGTCGCTCACCGTTTAGCTGGAAACCATTCAACTGGAAGCCGTTGAGCTGGAAGCCGTTGAGCTGGAAGCCGTTCAACTGGAAACCATTGAGCTGAAAGCCGTTGGTCTCGAGCCCGCGAACCGTGACCGCGTCGAAGGCCCCGTCCTCGGACTCGCAGGCCCCCGCCACCAGCAGCATCGTCATCCCCATAAGCACTGCTCTTTGCGTCGCCATGGTCAACCCCCCCTGCACGTCGGTCTGGCCACTATACCAATCAAGAATGACAACTGCCGCATTCGTGACGAGCAGCGCGATGTACGACCATGTCCTCGTCGGTCGGACAGGCCAGCGAGTTCCCCTGGTCCTGACCACCTGGCTGGGCAAAAAACGCGTCTTACTCGCGCTCTCGCGCGCCGGCAGCGATGTCCGATGCTGCCAGCGAGGTGACGAGCGATGCGAAGATTCTGCGGCAGCGTCATAACAGGATCGCGGTCGCCAGCCCTGACATGTCGGCCACGAGCCACGCTCGAGATCCACTTCGTTGCCGGTCCACCGATCCAGATCCGCCGACCAGGTTCCCGGTGACGCGTTCGCGGTCCAAGAAGCTTCTATGAGAAAGATGCCGCGATGACGCGATGACGCGATGACGCGATGACGCGATGACGCGATGACGCGATGACGCGATGACGCGATGACGCGATGACGCGATGACGCGA
>JAYUXQ010000970.1:0-8050 GCA_043752905.1 Nannocystis sp.
GTGGGTCTGACGCGGCACGTAGCCGAACGGCCTCGCGCACCCGGGCATCTCGCCCGCCTGTGCATCCGCTCGGCCGCCCGCCGCCGGTCACCAAGTCGCTGAGATCACTACGCCCGCCGCCGCAGGTCGAACACCTGGCGGCCAACGGGCGGGCCACCCTGGTCTGCCCGCCGGACGGCCACAACGCGGCCCCGGCTCGCGCCCGGAGGCGTCAGCTCCAACGATAGCTCGACAGGATCATCGCGCTCGAGAACGCTGGCGACCTCCCGGCGGCCGTCCAACGCCCGACGTCGCCGGCGCGCTGCTCGTGTCGCTCGGTGTCGCGGCGTCGCCCCGCGCGCGGCGCCTGATCAGTCGCGCGCTGGTCGTATGCGCCGACCACGAGCTCAACGCCTCCGCCTTCGCCGTGCGCGTCGCGGCCTCGGCCGGCGCCGATCTCCACGCCTGCGTCAGCGCCGGCCTGGCGACGCTGTCCGGGCCGCGCCACGGCGGCGTCGTCGATCGCGTCGAGGTGCTCGTCACCGAGGTCGGTCAGCCCGCGCGCGCGCAGGAGGTCGTGCAGGAGCGGGCCCGTCGCGGCGAGGAGGTCCCCGGCTTCGGCCACCCGCTCTACCCCGGGGGTGACCCGCGCGCGGCGCTGCTGATCGCCGCGGCGATCGAGCACGCCCCACGAAGCCCGCGGCTGCGCACGATCGCGGCGATCATCGCGGCGATGCGCGACGCGGGGCGCGAGCCGCCGACCCTCGACATCGGCCTCGCGTCCACCGGCGTCGCGCTTGGCCTGCCGCCGCGCACCAGCGTGGCCATGTTCGCGGTCGGACGCGCGGCAGGCTGGGTCGCCACGCCTTCGAGCAGCGGGCCGCCGGCTTTCTGCTGCGCCCGCGCGCCCGTTACGTCGGCGTGTGAGCACACGAGCTGTCGACGAGGACGACGGCCCAGGGCCGTAAACGGCTCGAACGGGTCTGCCGCTGTCGACTCACGGCGGTCGGCATCACTCCAGATGCAGCATACCAAGAGGCCCTTGCGCTGCTCACGACCGACCCTCGTTCGCACCATCGGGGCTCTCACAAGGAGCGGGTGCCCGACACGGAACTTGGGCGCACTCGTGCTAAATCCCATTTATCTTAGGACAACTCTCATCACGAAAGTAGATACAGTGCCCATCCGAACAACTGCCCTGAAGCCGCGGCCCCGCCTCCGCCCAGGCCGCGAGCGTCTGCCCGGTCGCCTCGCGCTCGGGCTGTCCGCGACCGACAATCGGGCTGTCCGCGAGTACCTGAAGACCTTGTAGCGCGACCCGGGCGCCACCAGGCGGTTCGCACGCTTATGCCCGCTTGAGCCTGTTACTCCCGACGGCCGGCGAACATCTGCGGCACATGGTCTGCACAAAGCCGCGCTCAGCGTCGTCGCATCCGCGAACCCCTCGGCACGTCGGCGTGCCGGCGCCGCGCTCATGCGGAGGCAGGCGGCGGCCTACGGCAGCAGGACCGGTGCCGGGGGCTCGGCGGGGCCCAGCGACCGGCCAGGACCCAGCGCGACGTGGCGGGAAGGCAGATCGAGCACAAAGGTCGATCCGCGATCCGGCTCGCTGGTCGCTTCCAGGGTGCCGCCGAGCAAGTCGCAGAAGTGCTTGCATACCGCGAGGCTGACGCCGGCCCCCTCGTGGCGGCGCGTCGGCGCCTCGTCGGCCTGCGTGAACGCGACAAACAGGGTCGAGAGCACCGCGGGGTCGATGCCGACGCCGTTGTCGGCGATCTCGAAGCGCACCCGATCGCCGACGCAGCTGACGCGCAGCGTCACCACGCCGTCGTGGGTGAACTCGCAGGCGTTCTCGAGCATCCGCAGGAGACAGAAGTGCAACATGAAGCGGTCGGAGATCAGCAGCGCCGGCTCCTGCGGCAGCGCGACCGTCAGCGCGTCACGCCGTCGCTGGGCGAGCGGACGGAGCTCCTGCACGACCTCCGAGACGAGCGCGGCGACGTCGATTGGGACCGGCCGCGCGAGCGTCCGCCCGCTCTCGAGCTTGGTCAGCTCGAGCACGTTGCTCGTCGTACGGACCAGACGTTGCGCTGCCTCGTACAGCCCGTCGAGGTCCTCGCGCAGCTGCGCCGGGTCGTCGCCCGCGAGGTCCTCCTTGAGCAGCTCGATGTAGCCGACGATCCCCGACAGCGGGGTGCGCAGCTCGTGGCCGATGTTGAGCAAGAACCGGCTCTTGACGCGCGCGGCCGCGACGGCCTCGTCGCGCGCGACGTTCAGATTGCGGTACAGTTGCGCGTTCTCGATGGAGATAGCGATCTGCGCGGCGAGCTGGCGCAGCAGGCTGAGCTTGCCGTCGGTGAAGGCCGCCCGGGTCCGCTCGTGCTCGAGGTAGAGCACGCCGATGAGCTTGCCCTGGTGGACGATCGGCGTGCACAGCACCGAGCGAAGCTGACGGCGGACGACGCAGGGGTCCTGACTGAAGGCGCCTTCCGCGGCCGCATCATCGAGCACGAGATCACGCCGGGAACGTGCGACGTAGCCGATCAGCGTCCGGGGCAGCGCCTCGCAGTCGGCGAGCGGCACCGAGTGCAGCACGCGGGTGTGCTGCGGTTCGAGGATCGCCTCGGCCTCTACCCGCAGCTCGCCACCGGACTCGAGCAGCAGGTAACACGCCCGTCCGCCCGCCGCCTCGAGCACGACGTAGACCAGACGCGCGAGCAGGCGGTCGAGCACGATCTCACTCGACAGTGCATGCGAGGCGCGCAGGACGCTCGACATCGCGAGCTGGAGATGGTCGGCACTTCCGGTGGTCTGCGTCCCCGTAGCGACGAGCGTACGGGACATGGCCGTCTCCGAGTGCCCCGGCCCTGGGAGCTCTGTGGAGAGCCTGCTGGCCTTGGCCGTCGCGCCCCAGCGACTGTAGGCGTGGCTCGCGGCGGCGAATTGGAGCCTGGCGTTCGACGGCTGCCCGGTCGCAAGGCAGCAGCGGCCGGCGTACTCGTGGGCGAGCGCCTCGAGGTGCACCTGCCCGGTCTGCCGCGCCAGCTCGACCGCGCGACCGAAGGCGTGGAGCGCGTCGCCGTGGCGGGCCTCGCCACGCGCAAGCGCGCCGAGGACCAGCGCGTGGCGCACGGCGTAGGTCGCGGGTCCGACCTCGGCGAACCCGGCGAGCTCGTCGAGGTCGCGGCGCATCCTGCGGCGCTCGGCATGCGAGGCGTCCGGCCGTCCGGCCGTCATCAGCGCTCGCGCGAACAGGAAGTCGCCGATGACCGGGTGGCCGAACAGGCTGCGGCGGGTCGTCTCGCCGCGGTCTGCGGCGCGGGCGGCCTCGTCGAGGTCGCCGCTGAAGATGCCGAGCCAGATCACCATGTAATCGCTGGCGAACAGCGCGATGGCCGACCCGGTCGCCCGCATCCGCTCGATGTGCTCGGCGATCGAGAAGTCGTCGCTGTCGAAGCTGCCGGGCGCCGCCGTCTCGCCCCTCAGCGCCCGCGCGTAGCGGAGGAAGATCACCAGCGTAAGCTGCATGTCCGTCGCGTGGTGAAGCGTCGCCTGCTCGTGGGCCCGCTCGAGGTGCTGCTGGAGGGCGACGAGGTTCTCGCCGCCCATCAGCGCGATCACCATCGCTGAGGTGATCGCGTAGCACATGTATTCGTCATCGCCCAGCGCGAGCGCGCGGGGCACGAACGCGTCGAGCTCGGCGCGCAGCTCCGGCAGCGGCATCGTCCAGCTCTGCACGTAGAGGAGCAAGTTGTAGCGCGAGCGCAGGTCGATCGCAGGGTCCGGGGCGTGGGCCCGCAGCGCGTTGATGTGCGCGCTCGCCTTGCGGATCAGCTCCGCCCGCGGGTGCTCGTTGATCTCGACCACGGCGTAGTAGGTCGCCAGCATGACCGCCGACTCCGGCGTCACGCCGTGCAGCATCGCCAGCCGCAGCACGTGGCAGATGTGCATGACCATCAGGTTGACGTCGATGCGGTACACCGCGGGTAACAGCACGAGGAGCAGGCGCGAGAGGACGATGAACTCCTGGTCGTCGGCGAGCGGCAGCGCGGCGAGCCGCGCCTCCGTCAGGCCGCGCAGGGCCCAGCGCGTCTTGACGACCTCGAGGATCAGGCCAGCGGGGCTGCTGCGCGTCGGTATGCGCTGGCTGGCCAGCGCCAGGCCCTCGCGGCCGAGGCGCACCGCCTCCTCGAAGCGGTTCATCGTCACCTCGAGGTGGACACGCGCCGTGAAGAGCGCGAGCCTATCGAGGCGACCTCCGGCGCGGGCGAGCAAGGCCTCGAACTGCGTCGCGCCCTCGGTGAACTCGCGGCACAGGAGCGCGGCCGTCATGCGCGCGCGGGTCAGCGCGCGGGCTCGGGCCGGGTCCCGGGCCCATGGATCGGGCCCGAGCAGCTCGAACCCGCCGCGCAGGTAGGCGAGCGCGGCCACCGGGGCCGAGGCGGCCAGCGCGGCCTCGCCGGCGCGCAGGAACAGGCCGGACAGCTCCGCCCGCTCCCCGGGGTCGTCGAGCAGCGCGCGACCGATTTCGAAGTGCGACGCGACGGTGAACAGCGCCTCCCCCGCGGATACGGAGGACAGCTCGCACTGCAGCAGCCGGCCGAGCGCCAGGTGCACTCGCGGGCGCGCGCCGGTTGCGAGGGTCGCCGCCGCACCGCGCAGGATCTGGTCGTGTGCGAACGCGAAGCAGGCCCCTTCGCGGACGACCAGGCCGAGGGCCAGCGCCGGCTGCAGCGCCACGATCGGGCGCGACTCGGCGGACTCGAGCACGCGCGCGAGGAGGTCGACATGGAAGCGTGTGCCGATGCAGGCGGCCACGGAGAGCACCGCACGCGCCTCCTCCGGCAGCGCGGCGAGCTGCTGCGCGAGGAAGCCGCCCACGTCGTCGGGCATCCGTGCGCCGCGGATCTCCGCGAGGTCCCAGGTCCAGCCGCCGCGCCGCTGATCGAACACGATCAGGCCCTGCTCGTACAGCGCGCCCAGTAGCATGCGGGTGAAGAACGGATTGCCGCGGGTGCGCGTGTGGACCTCCGCCGCGAGGGCGGCCGGATCGGCGAGCGCCGGCGCGACCGCGCCGCGGATGATCGACTCGATCGAGTCGCGCGTCAGCGGTCCCAGGGCGACCCGCAGCGGCGTGATGTTGGCGTGCTCGAGCTCGAGGAGCGCGCCCTGCAGCGGGTGGTCCGGGCCGACGTCCTCGTCGCGGAAAGCCCCGATCCAGAGCAGCCCCGTGGCGCCCTCGGCGATCAGGTGCGGGAACAGGTCGAGCGTCGCCGGATCGGCCCACTGCAGGTCGTCGAGGTAGACGACCAGCGGCGACACGGTCGCTGCGAGTCCACGGAACGCCGCCGTGAGGACGCCACGGAACCGGTGGGCGGTCTCACCCGGCGGGACCGGCGAGGGCGGCGGCTGCGGGCCGAGCAGACCCCCGAGCTCGGGCACGCATTCGATGGCGAGCTGGGCGTTGGCGCCGAGCTCGGTCGCGAGCGCGACGCCAGCCGCCGCGAGGCGATCGCCAGGGAGGGTCAGCAGTTGCTCGGCCGCGTCGCGGAGCACCTGGAGGACCGGCCCGTACGGCACGGACCGCTCGAACTGCTCGCACTTGCCGACGGCGATCCATCCGCGGCGCGCGACGATCGCGGCGGCCAGCTCGCGGACGACCGCGCTCTTGCCGATCCCCGAGGGTCCGTGCAGCAGCACGAGCTCGCCGCGGTCGGACATCGACCGCTCGAGCGCGGCGAGGATCCGCTGCCTCGCGTCGTCGCGGCCGAACAGTTCGGTCGGGATCTGAAACATCTCCGAGACGTCGCGCGTGCCGACCGGGAACGGCTCGATCGTGCCGCGCGCCTGCCACTCGTCGCGGCAGCGGCGGAGGTCGGCGACGAGACCGTGGGCGCTCTGATAACGATCCTCGGCCGACTTGGACATCAGCTTGAGCACCACGTGCGACAGCGGCGTCGGCACGACCCGACGCCCCGGGGCCGGGCTGTCGAGCGGCAGCGGGTCGCGGGCGAGGTGCGCGTGCACGAGCTCGATCGGCTCGCTGTCGGTGAACGGCAGCGTACCCGTCAGCAGCGCATAAAGCGTGACGCCGAGGCTGTAGTAGTCGCTGCGGTAATCGACCGCGCGGTTCATCTGACCGGTCTGCTCCGGAGAGATGTACGCGAGCGTGCCCGCGAGCATGGCGCCCGCGGGCGCCTCCTCGCGGCACATGTAGTGGCTGAAGTCGGCGAGCACGACGCGCTGGAAGGTCGCGTCGACGAGGATGTTGTCGGGCTTCACGTCGCGGTGCACGAGGCCCCTGGCGTGCACCTGCGCGAGCGCCTTGGCGACGGAGATGGCGAGCTGCAGCGCGACGCCGATGTCGATCAGTGCGACCTGGCGGTCGAGCCACTGCTGCACGGAGGTCGCGCCGAAGTCCTCGAGCACGAGCGCGAGCGAGCCGCCGGATGGGACGACGCCGTGGGTGCGGACGATCGCGTCGCTGTCGAAGCGGGCGAGGATCTGGGCTTCGAGGGTGATCCGGGCCACCTCCTGAGGCCCAGGGAATTCGATGTTCGGGCACTTGAGCACGACGGGGGCGCCGTCGTGCAGTCGCATCGCCCGATAGACCAGCGTCCGGGGGCTCCTGTACAGGCATTCGCCGACCTCGAAGCCCGGGGTATACGGCGCGGCGCACATCGAGGCCCAGGATGCCTTAAAATCGCGGGCGACAGGGCGCCAAGTCCGTGGCGGCGACCTCCGCACAGGTGGTCTATCGTTGTGCGGCCTCGATCGCGCGAAATCGAAATGTCAGCTCACGGGACGTGAACCAGTACGTGCGAAGGCGCCCAGGCCGGTGCCCATGGGATCACCAGGGCGATGCTCCACCCGGACGTGCTGCGTGATCGCACAGTCCGAGGCCAGCCAGCCTCCGGGCCGGGGCGCTCGAGCAGTCACGTGAACTGCTCGAGCGGGGCCGACTCCGCGAAGAAGCCCAGCGGCTATGTTCCGCTTGCCATCGCTGCGACGCCAGTGCCCGCGTGGTGGGCCGCGCCGATGCGTCGGGCCCAGTCATGACCTACGCGACGTGGCCAACCCCGCGGCCGCGTCGGGCCCGGGCCACGCAGCCGCGGGCGTCGCGGCGGGCTGCGGCGCTGCGCCGCGGGGGGGCACAGGCGGTCAGGGTGACGAACCACAGGGCACCCGCACGCCGTGCTCCCGACAATTCACGCGGGGTACCCGCGCGTGAACGAACGTCAGGAACTGACAACTATCCAGATGACGCCAGATTCTCTCGTCTGCGTGATCATGCAGCCCGCTGGGCTTGTCGCACTCCGGGCAGTTCCACCGCAACCCATCCCGGTGCTCGAGCTGGATATCGATCCGCAGCGTCTTCGCGTCGAGGTCCACCTTCTCGACGGTCCAGGGAGGCATGATGCCGAGGATGTGCCGGTAGAGCTCCGTGTCCTTTCATGGACAGCATAATGCGCTTTCGCGCCCGACATCAAAACCGCCTGGCCTTGTAGATGCACGGACAGGCAGCACCCACGGATGACCACCAGGGGTGGCCGACCAGCGCTGCGTGCGTGCAGATCGGCGTACCAGCGGGAATAACGTCGCGGCGCCGACCCTCGTCCAGGGACGAGGGTCGGTGTCACGATACAGGTTTTCGCTACCAGCTCACGGCTTACAGAAATCGCCGCCCAGGGGGCCGACCGGCGGGATGGGCAGGACAGGCTTGGCGTCGTCGATCGATAGCATATAGGCGACGAGCTTGGCGGCAGATTCGCCCTGGGCTGCTTGCGGTCGCGACCGTGGGCGGTGGTCGCGGCGTGGAGATTCATGCCGAAGGCGGAGAGGGTCATCGGCGGCGGCGCGGACTGTGAGCCGGGCGCGAGGTGCGGGCCGGCGAGCGAGAGCTGCAGGCGGCCAGCGCGGGGCCCGGGTCGTGGTCGTCGTCGGCGGCGCGGATGACCTCGTGGACCTGCGCGAGCACGGCCATCATGCGCTCCGGCGTCGGCGGCGGCGCGGCCAGGAAGCGCAGCTCGTCGTCGCCCTGCTCCTCGTACGCGCCGTCGGTGACGAGGCA
>JAYUXQ010000971.1:0-3257 GCA_043752905.1 Nannocystis sp.
CCGGCGAGGTGCTCGATCGCCAGGGGCGGGCCGTGGCGGACGTCGAGGTCGCGGCGTTGCCGGTGCCGAGCCTCGGCGAGCCGGAGCCGTGGCGGGTGACCAGCGCCGCGGACGGGTCGTTCGTGCTCGACACGCTGCCGGAGGGGCCGGTCCGGCTGCGCGCGACCAGGTCAGGCCACGCGCTGACGATCACCGATGCGTTCGCGCCCGAGGCGGGGGTCGTCATCGTGCTCGATGAATTGCTCGGGCTCGAGGGCGCGGTGATCGGTGACCCGGCGATCGTGGCGCGCGCGCAGGTGCGGCTCGAGGGGTCCTCTCTGTGGCCGCCGTTGCTCGAGCGGGTCGAGCCGACGGGTGAGTTTCACTTCTCGGATCTGGTCGACGGCGTCTATGGTCTGGTGGCGACCGTCGAGGCGGCGACCCCGGGCGCGCAGGAGTACGCCTCGATCCCGCTCGAGAACCTCGGGCCAGGCACCGAGGTCGGGCTCGCGCTGGCGCTCGCGTATCGCATCCCCGTGAAGGTGATCAGCCCCGATGGCTCGCCGGTGTCGGGGGCGCGGGTGACGGTCGGCTATGCGAGCATCGGCCTGTTGCAGCAGGTCGGACAGACCGGTCCCGAGGGACAGGTGGCGATCGGGCCGATAGTCCCGGGGCCCTACGTGGTCAGCGCGGACGCCGACGGGTATCTGCCGAGCGAGACGCTCAGCGTCGACCTCGGGGCCACGCCGTTGCCGTTGCAGACGCTGACGCTGCTGCGGCCGGGAAGGATCGCGGGCGCGGTGATCGACGAGGACGGACAGCCGGTCGCGGACGCGAGCATCGTCGTCGACGGCGAGAACCTGTACAGCGTCGGTGAGAGCAGCGCCCGCGCCGGCACCTTCACTGCGCTGGTGCGCGGCGGCAGCCTCGGGGTGACGACGGGGGCCGTGCCGCCGATCCCGCTGCTCGGCGGCATCGGTGCCGGCACCGAGGACGCCGGCTTCTCGGCGCACAGCGACGACGCCGGACAGTTCGCGCTCAATCTGCTGATGCCCGGGACCTATCGCCTGCGCGCCGTGCACGGCCGACACGCGGCGTCGGCGGTCGCGGTCGTGACGCTGACGCCGGGACAGACGCGCGACGGGGTGGTGCTGACGCTCGGCCGCGGGGTGCACCTGACCGGCCGCGTGTTCGACGGCAACCGCCGGCCGCTCGCGGGGGTGCGGGTCGAGCTCGAGGACGGCAGCGAGGTGCTGACGGACATGCACGGTGTATTCGACGCCGGCTATCGCCGCGGCCGCGAGCGCCTGGTGCTGCGGCGTGCCGGCCTGATCCCGGAGGTCGTCGAGGTCGAGCTCGGGCGCGCGGACGTCGAGGTCGAGCGGCTGATGCAGCCGGCCGAGGGCGTGCTCGGCGGGCGCGTGCGCGACGGCAACGACCAGCCGATCGCGGGCGTGCGGGTGACCCTGACGCCCGCGGACGGGCTGACGGCGACGCAGCTGCTGTGGACCGACGAGCGCGGCGTGTTCGAATTCTCGGACCTGGCCCCGGGGACAGGTACGGTCGAGCTCGACCACCCCGACTTCGCGCCGGAGCAGAGCCGCGTGCGGGTGCCGAGGGGGGTCGGCAAGTCGGTCGAGCTGCGGCTGTTCGCCGGCTGGGCGCTCGCGCTCGGCGTCCGCGCGCGCGGAACCGGCGCGCCGATCGCCGGGGCGCGGATCGAGGTCGACGACCGCCTGTGGTCGACCGACGAGCGCGGGACGGCGGAGGTGCGGCGCCTGGCCGGCCCGCGCGTCCGGGTCGTGGTGCGCGCCGGGGGCTGGGTCGCGCACAGCGAGGTGGTCGACCGCCCGGAGGAGGGCGCGGCGAGCCTGCTGTTCGAGCTCGACGAGGCGGCCGGCATGGAGGGTGAGGTCATGGACGAGCGCGGCGAGCCGGTCGGCGGGGCGCAGATCGTCGTCCGTACGGGCGACGGCGAGGCCGTGCTCGCCGAGGCGTGGACGACGGCGGACGGACACTGGTCCGTGCCGGACCTGCCCGAGGGCGACGTGCTCGTCGAGGCGATCCCGCCGCCGGCCCTTGCGCAGATCCTCGCGCCTGTGACCGTTGAATCCGACGTGCGCCGCGGGCACGTGACCCGCGAGGTCGATCTCCGCTTCGATAGGCTATGATCCGCGCCGGCCTCGTCCGCGAGCGCCCTCAAGGAGCCTGCCATGTCATCGCCTGACCTCCCCCATGCCCTGCGCCTGTCCATGCTGTCCCTCGCCCTCGTGGCCGCCTGCGGCGGCGAGCAAAAGCAGCCGACCGCCGAGATCAAGACCCCCGAGAAGACCCCGTCGACGCCGATCACCAGGACCGCGATCGAACCGGGCGACACGAAGCCGGGCCAGGGTGGGACCAAGGTCATCGCCGGTGAGGACCCGACCGCGGCCCGTTACGAGATGCGCGTCGAGCCGCCGGCCGACGCGGTCGCCGGACGCGAAGGGACGGTCAAGGTGACGATCGTGCCCAAGGCGCCGTGGCACATGAACCTCGACTTCCCGACCTCCCTGGCGCTGAGCCCCCCGGACGGCGTCACGCTGGCCAAGGCGGAGCTCAAGAAGGCCGACGCGCGCAAGCTCGACGAGAACAGCGCCGAGTTCGACGTCAAGTTCACGCCCGCGGCCGCCGGCGACAAGCAGTTCACCGGCAAGTTCAAGTTCGCCGTGTGCCAGGACGAGGCCTGCTCGCCGGTCACGGAAGAGGTCGCGTTCAAGGTGGCCGTCAAGTAACGAGGGTCGGGACCATGCAGGAAGCCAGCAGCAGGAGCCGCATCGACGCGCTGGCCGCGGCCGTCGCCCAGGACTTCGAGTCGACGCGCCGCGTCCTCAGCTTCGAGGAGTGGTTCGAGCTGTTGTGCGACGCGCCGCAGGTGCACGCCCGCAACGCGGCCCAGTACCTGCGCGACTGCTTCGACTTCTACGGCCGCCGCGACGTGCGGATCCCGAGCGGCAAGGTGGCCCGCTTCCGCCTGTTCGACTGCGAGTTCGACGACCACGGCGCGGGCCCGAACAACGCCCGGCTGGTCGGGCAGGAGCGGGCACAAAACGCCTTCTACGAGGCGATCGACAGCTTTGTCCGCATCGGGCGCGTCAACAAGCTGTTGCTGTTGCACGGGCCCAATGGTTCGGCGAAGACGACCTTCCTCGACAGCGTGATGCGGGCGATGGAGGCGTACTCGCAGACGGACGTCGGCGCGCTGTATCGATTCTCGTGGGTGTTCCCGAACAAGGCGGCGC
>JAYUXQ010000972.1:0-8018 GCA_043752905.1 Nannocystis sp.
CGCGATCCGATGAAAATTGTTTTGAAGCTTCTGCGGCGGGCCGCGTATAAGGCTCCCACGTTCCGCGGCTGCTAACTGTCGGAGTGTCCATGTTTGCCGATCTTTCTCTCGCCGGTGAGGCGCGGGTGGTCGTGTCGGGTCCGAGCGCGTCGGTTTCGCGCCGGGTCCCTGCAATTCGTGCCCCGCTGGCCATGCCTGCGGGTCACGCGGAGATTCGTGTCATGCAGCCGAACAAGCAATTGAACCGCCTGTTCGCGGCGCTGGGCCGCGAGGGGCTGGAGGTGAGCCGCGAGGGTCGGGTGTACCGCGTGCGGCGCAAGGAGGAGGGCGGTCCGCCGGCGGAGGTGTTGTTGCCGGACGACTTCCCGGTCGAGGCCAAGGCGCTGCGGCAGCTCGCGGGGCTGATGGCGGTGCGTCACCCCGCGGGGGGTTCGGTGGAGCGCGTGTGCGCCTCGCCGGACTTTCATCCGGGCGACGCCGGCGTGGCGATCGGCTCGATCGCCGTCACCGAGGGGATGGTGATCCCCGCCGCGGTCGGGTCCGACATCAACTGCGGCATGCGCCTGCATGTCGTCGACCTCGCGCCGGACGTGTTGCTGGCGAGGCGCGACGAGCTGGTCGAGCTGCTCAAGGGGGACTTCTTCTTCGGCACGCGCGACCTGCCGATGGCCGCGGCGTCGATGCGCGGGCTGTTCCACGAGGGCCTGCTCGGGTGGATCGACAGCGTCTCACGGCGGCCGCTCGGCGTGCTCGCGGGCTCCGACTTCGCCCAGATCTCGGCGGAGCTGGAGCGCGTGCACCTCGGCGGCGCGCTCGACGGGCACGCGCGCTGGGCCCCGGAAGACCTGGTCCCGGAGCACGGGCAGGTCCGTGACGGCGGCATGGCGACGATCGGCGGAGGTAATCATTTCGTCGAGATCCAGGTCGTCGAGGAGGTCGTGCACGGCGGGCTCGCGCACGCGTGGGGCGTCAAGGCGGGGCAGCTCGCCTTCATGATCCACTCGGGCTCGCGGGGGGTCGGCAAGCACGTCGGCGCCGCGTGGCGCGACAAGGCGCGCGCCGCCTGGCCCAAGGGACAGCGTCACCCGGACGAGGGGTTGTTCGCCCTCTCGCTCGCGGACCGGCCCGAGATGGTCGCGGGCTACCTCGAGGCCGAGGCGACCGCGGCCAACTACGGCTTCGTCAACCGGCTGTTGCTGGCGGAGCTGCTGCGGCTGCGTCTGCGCCAGCTGTTCGGGGCGGGCCTGGCCGCGCCGCTGGTCTACGACCTGCCGCACAACATCACCTTGCCCGCGCAGGGTCCGGCGCGCCGCTGGATCACCCGCAAGGGCGCCTGTCCGGCCGACGCCGGGCAGCCGGTGATCATCCCGGGCTCGATGGGCGCGGCGTCCTACCTCGCGGTCGGGCGCGGCACCGCGACGTTGCTGTCGTCCGCCTCGCACGGGGCGGGTCGGGCCCGCTCGCGCTTCATGATGTCGAACCACAGCGACCAGGACGAGCGCGCGCTCGGGCTGACCGGGGTGGACTGCATCACGCTGCGCGAGGAGCGTCGCGTCGAGGAGGCGCCTGCGGCGTACAAGCCGATCGAGCCGGTCATCGCCTGTCAGGTCGAGGCCGGGACGATCGACGTGGTCGCCCGCCTGCGTCCGCTCATGACCTTCAAAGCGTGAGCCGACGCGCGCACGGTTGTCGTCCCGCCGCCGGGCTGCGATGCTCGGCGGCGGGAGCGTGCGAATACAAGGACAGGCCAGCCGGCGCCGGGTCGTCGTGATCGCGATGTCGCTGGCCGCGTGCGACGGACGTGGGGCGGCGGGGCCGGCCCGCGGCGATCCCACGTTCATGACCGGCGAGCCTGCACCTGCGAGCGCGCCGGCGTGGCGGATCCCCGAGGCGGCGCCAGCGGTGCCGCGCTCGCCGCTCGCGCGTCGTCTCGAGGTGTTCGCGGCCGAGGTCGCCGCGCGCCGGGCCGAGCGCGCGAGGCCGAGGTCGGAGGCGGCGCCGCCGGACCTGACCAGCGCTGCGGGGCCGCCGGCCGTGTTCGACGTCGCCGGCCTCGACGCTGCGATCCACAAGATCGTCAAACCCCTCGAGCGCAGCACGGACATCTCGGTGCACATCCGTGAGCTCGCCTCGGAGGATGTGCTGTTCGACTACCATGGCGACGCGCCGCTCAACCCGGCCAGCAATCACAAGCTGTTGACCGCCGCGGCCGCGCTCGACCTGCTCGGCGCCGACTTTCGCTTCGAGACGCGCGTGCTGCTCCACGACGGCGCGCTGCACGTGGTCGGCGAGGGCGACCCGACCCTCGACGAGCCGGCGCTGCGCGAGCTGGCAGCGGCGATCGCAGGCGCGGTCGACCCGGCTGTTCTACGAAAGATCGTCGTCGACGACCTCGCGTTCTCGCCGCGCACGCTCGCGCCCGGGTTCTCCGACGAGGGCGTCGGCGAGGCCTACCAGGCGCCCAGCGGCGCGCTCAGCCTCGACTTCAACACCGTCGAGATCACTGCAGTCGCCCCACGCGGAAAGCTCACGCCCGGCGAGATCGTGCCCCTGGTGGTCACGCTGCGCCCGCAGAGCCCGCACGTCGTCGTCGACGACCAGGCGATCGTCGGCCGCGGCGCCGTAATGGTGCGCAGCTACGCCGGCATGGAGCTGGCGGGGCAGGCCCGCACGGTCGTCGCGCTGACCGGCAAGCTGCGCGCCGGTCGGACGCTGGTCGAGCGCCGCCGCGTCGTCGACCCCGGGCTATATACCGGCGGTGCGCTCGCGGTCATGCTGTCCGAAAAGACAGGTATAGCGAACCTGCCGGTCGAGCGCGGTGTGGCGCCGCCGCCGACCGCGGACGTCGTATGGGTCGCACGCCGCGAGTCGGTCCCGTTGCAGCAGATCGCCGGGGGTGCGCTCGCGTGGTCGAACAACTTCATGGCGGAGCAGCTGCTCCGCACGCTCGGCTGGCGCATGACCGGCGAGCCGGGCGACTGGGACAACGGCGCGCGGGTGGTGCAGGCCTACTGGGAGGCGCTCGGTCTGCCGGCGCACACGCTGGTGTTCGAGAACGGCTCGGGCTTTAGCCAGCGCGGGCGCGTGACGACCACGGCGCTGGTCGATCTGATCGCGGTGGCGAATCGGGTGAGCGGCGGTCAGGGCCTGCTCTCGGCGTTGCCGGTCGCCGGCGAGGAGGGCACGCTGCGAGCCAGGCTGCGACGATCGGGCAAGCGCGTGCGCGCCAAGACGGGGACGATGGCCGGCATCAGCGGACTGTCGGGGGTGATCACCGCGGAGGATGGCACGCCGCAGGTGGCCTTCTCGATCCTCAGTAATGTGCGTGATGGCGGAGCGAGCGCCGCGGCGCGCCGCAAGCGGGCCGAGGACACGATCGTCACCGCGGTGCTCGAGGCCCTCGACGGGTGGGCGCTCGAGCGCTCGAAGGCCGGGACCGCGCCCTGATGCTCCGCACGATCCCGCATGCTGCCGTCATGGCACGTGGGTCGGTGGAGACCTACGATACCAACCTGATCCTGGCGGCCACGGACGACGACAGGCGACGCGAACGACACGGACGCCTGCGTTTTACGATGCGAGACCGCGAGATGCGGCGACGGCTTCGTGCAGGTCCTGGTGGAGGAGCGCGACGCCGCCGACACCGTCAACGGGGCTGGCGACCCGCGGGGGTCGCCGGCGCTTGCGTGGCGCGGCGCGGGCCAGGTATCGTCCCGGCCTCGCATGAGCAAGCAGCGCCTCGACGTCGACGAGTACGTGGCCGGCGTACGCGCTGGCGACCGCGCGCTGCTCGGTCGCGCGATCACGTTGATCGAGAGCCAGCGCCCCGATGACCAGCGCAGGGCGCAACAGGTCGTCGCGGCGCTGCTGCCGTTCACCGGCGGGGCCCATCGCGTCGGCATCACCGGTGTGCCTGGGGTCGGCAAGAGCACGTTGATAGAGGCGCTCGGGACCCACCTGACGGGACAGGGCCGGCACGTCGCCGTGCTCGCGGTCGACCCGAGCTCGCTGCGCAGCGGCGGCAGCATCCTCGGCGACAAGACGCGCATGCAGTCGCTCGCCCGCGACCCGCGAGCCTTCGTGCGCCCGACGCCGACGCTGGGCGCCCTCGGCGGGGTCGCCAGGCACACGCGCGAGACATTGCTGCTGTGCGAGGCGGCCGGCTACGACGTCGTGCTCGTCGAGACCGTCGGCGTGGGCCAGAGCGAGGTGATGGTCGCGCAGCTGGTCGACTGCTTCGTCGTATTGATGCTGGCCGGCGCGGGCGACGAGCTGCAGGGCATCAAGCGCGGCATCCTCGAGCTGGTCGATGTTTTGGCGATCACCAAGGCCGACGGCGACGGCGCGGGACCGGCCTCACGCGCGCGCAGCGAGTACGCGATGGCGCTGCACCTGATGCGGCCGCGTCACCCGGCGTGGACCGTGCCCGTGCTGACCTGCTCGGCGTACACGCAGGACGGCATCGCCGCGCTGTGGACCGCGGTCCTCGAGCATCGCGACGCGCTCGAGCGGGCCGGCGCGTTCGCTGCCTCGCGCGCGCAGCAACAGGTCTACTGGATGTGGCGCGCGATCGAGGCCGGGCTGCTCGAGCGCTTTACAGGAGACCCCGCGGTCGCGGCCGGCATCGCCGGGCTCGAGGCCGAGGTGCGGGGCGGGGCCGTCAGCCCGGACCACGCCGCCGCGAGGTTGCTGGGGCTGTTTCGCCGCGCGTGACTCACACGACCGGCGGTTCGCTGTGGCCGGTGAGGTCGATGTGCCGCCACGCGCCGCTGCGAAACCGCCAGCCCACCGCGATCGTCAGGGTGACGAAGTACACCAGGAAGCAGGCGGTGGCGGCCGGCGGCCCCGCGCCGAGGCCATAGACGACCCACAGCGACAGCGGCAGCCACACCAGCCAGGCCAGGCTGACGCGGGCCCACAGCACCCACGCGGTGTCTCCGGCGGCGCGCAGGGCCTCGCTGATCGTCATGACGGCGGCGTCGAACAGCTGCCAGGCGGCCGAGATCGCCAGCAGCACGGCGCCGAGGCTGGCGAGCTCGGCGGCGTCGCCGTCGCCCTCGGCGAACATCGCCATGATCGGGACCGGCGCCACGAAGTAGATGACGCCGACGAGCCCCTGCCAGGTCGCCGCCACGACGCCGGTGCGGCGCACGATCGCCGGCACGAGGTCGTGCTGGCCGGCGCCGATCGCCTGACCGACGAGGATCGCGCCCGCCGACGAGAGCCCGAAGGCCGGCATGAACGCGATGCCGTTGACCTGTATCACCGTCATCAGCGCGGCGACGGCGAGCGTCCCGAGGTCGGCGAAGATCAGGTTGACGAAGATCAGGAACGCCGAAAATTCGAGGAACCAGTTGAGCCCGTTGGGCAGCCCGAAGCGCAGCATGCGGGTGAACTCGGGCCAGCGCAGGCGCCCCGCCCCCGCGACGACCGGGCCGACGCTGCCGGGCATGTAGCCGCGCAGGAACACCACGGCGACCACCGCGAAGCCGACCCACGTGGCGATCACCGACGCGATCGCGGCGCCGTCGACCCCCATCGGCGCGAAGCCGAGGTGGCCATAGATCAGCACCCAGTTGAGGCCGATGTTGACGAACATCGCCGTGACGTTGGCGAGCAGCACCAGGCGCGTGTCGCCGAGGCCGCCGTACCAGTTGCCCAGCGTTTCGATGCCGACCGCCGCGCCGATCCCGAGCAGTCGCAATCCGATGTAGCCGGTCATCAGGGTCTGCACCGCGGGCGTGTAGTTGCTGTGCGCCAGACCGATCCCGATCAGCGGGATCGCGGCGAGCGCGAGGACTTGCGTCAGCGCGGCGAGCAGCAGGCCGTACCACGCGTAGCGTCGCGCCCCGCCGATGTCCTTCTGGCCGACCAGCTGCGCCGCGAAGCTCTGGACGATGAACACGATGCCCATCGGCAAGATCATCAGGCCGAAGGTATTGAGCGCCCCGGTGGTGGTCGCCGCGAGCGCGTCCTTGCCGAGGTAGGCGATCATCGCCGCGTCGGCGAAGCCAATGGCGGCCTGGGCCGAACGCGCGAGCACGATCGGCCACGCGAGGGTCAGGAGCTGACGAAGGCCGGCGGTCATGCGCGCGGGAGGGTACACGCGCGCCCCGATGGCGGCCAGCGCCGGGCCCTCGCTGTGGCCTTCAGGCTTTCGGCACCGCCGCGTCGCGACGCAGGATCGCCTCGGTGGTCGGCGCGAACAGGGCGCGGCGAGCGATCTGCCCACGAAACGCCCGCACCATCGCGAGCACGGTCAACAGGATGTAGATGGAGGGCATCAAGATGGCACAGCCGAACAGGGCGGCGCCGATCAGCAGGGTGGTCCTGGACGCGAAGGCGACGGACTGGAGGACGGTCACGCCCAGCAGGCTGATGATGCCCATGACCATGAAGGCGAATTGCAGCACCATGGCCCGCATCGCGTGATGGGCGACGAAGCGCGACTTCTCGCGCTGCACGCAATAGATGACGAGCGGCCCGATCAGCCACAGGCCCAGCAGGGAGCTGGCGTGGGCGACCCCGGCGAGCAGTCGATCGTTCGAGTCGGGCCCGGCGGGGGTAGGGGAGGGGCTTGCAGGGGTTTGCATCGCCGGGGTTCGGCACCCGGTCGCCCGCTGTTGCGCGCGGTCAGGCCGCGGCGAAGCGGGCGCTGGCCGGGTCGGCGAGCGCCTCGCCGCGGACGCGCCCCGTCAGCGCCAGGCGCCGCCCGAGTTGCCACACCGCGAACGGCTCCGACGCGAGGGTCCTGGCCAGCTCGGCGACCGTCCTCGGCTCGGCGCCCAGCGCCTGCATGAATCGGTGTTGCAGCGTCAGCACGCTACGCGCCGCGAGCTTGCCGGCCTCGACGCCCGGCTGGTGATACGCGTTGATGTCGATGAGCTCGGCGTAGATGCCGACGCTGCGCTCGAACAGGGCGATCACGGCGCCGAGGGCCGGCGCGTCGAGGCGCTCGAGCGTGATCGTCACGCTGTGACGCCCCTGCTCGGCGAGCGCGCTGCGGGTGCCCTGATAGAAGCCGTCGAGGCAGTCACCCGAGGTCACGCCCGGCTCGACCTCGATCGCGCCGCGCTCGGCGTCGCAGGTCAGCACGCGCACGAAGCTGGCGAAGAAGTCGGGCAGACCGTCGCGCAGCTGTTGCACATACGCGTGCTGGTCGGTCGACCCCTTGTTGCCGTAGACCGTCAGCCCCTGCCACACCTCATCGCCCTGGCGGTCCAGGCGCTTGCCGAGCGACTCCATCACCAGCTGTTGCAGATACCGCGACATCAGCACCAGGCGGTCCGCGTAGGGCAGCACGACCATCGCCTTGTCGCCGTGACCGCCGGTCAACGAGGACCACGCGTGGGCCAGCATCGCCGCCGGGTTATGTCGGACCTCCGGCTCGCGCGTGGCGACGTCCATCGCCGCCGCGCCGCGCAGGAGCCCGCGCCAGTCGAGGCCGAGCAGCGCCGCGGGCACCAGGCCGACCGGCGACAGCACCGATGTACGCCCGCCGACCCAGTCCCACAGCGGGAAGCGGGCCCGCCAGCCCTGGGTTTTGGCGAGCGAGTCGAGAGCGCTGCCGACGCCGGTGATGGCGACGGCCTGGCGCGCGAACTCGAGGCCGGCGCGCGCGCACGCGGCGGCGACCTCGAGCATGCCGTTGCGGGTCTCGGCGGTGCCGCCCGACTTGCTGATCACGAGCACGATCGTGTGCGCGAGCGAGGGCAGGCCGGCGAGCGTGCGGGCGAAGCCGTCGGGGTCGGTGTTGTCGAGCACGTGCAGGCGGCCGCCGAGCGCGTCGGCCAGCAATTGAGGCCCGAGCGCCGAGCCGCCGATGCCGATCAGCAGCACGTCACGAAACGGCTGGCCGTCGTGGGCCGTGACGACCCCGTCGCGCACGCCCGCGGCGAAGCTGTCGATGCGCATCCAGCTATCGTGGATCTCCGCGGTGATCGCCGGCTCGGGCGCGAGCTCGGGGGCGCGGAGCCAGTAGTGGCCGACGCGGCGGCCCTCGTCCGGGTTGGCGAGCG
>JAYUXQ010000973.1:0-3251 GCA_043752905.1 Nannocystis sp.
CAACACCGCCTCGACGAGCGCGAGGATCGTGGTCCCCCCGGCAGGTTCGCCCCACAGGTCGACCAGCACGGAGGCAGCGATGCAGGAGACGCTGAGGTCGGCCTGCGGGTCCAGGTCGACCATGACGGTCCGAAGGCCGAGCTCCGCGAGCATATGCCCGACGTGGTAGACCAGGGAGGTCGCGCCGACGCCGCTGCGTGGGCTGAAGAAGCCGACGATCGGGGTGCTCATGCACGTCTCCGGATCGTCGCCAGCACGTGGCGGTCGTTGACCGTCCACTCGATCGGCGGGTTGCCGTTGTTGGCCAGAGCGCGCCGGGCCGTGGCGATGCCGACGCCGAAGCGCTGCACGAAGCCGAGCACCTTCATCGCCTCGGCGAGCGCCGGGTTGCGGTAATCGGTGATGCCGGGCTCGCCGAAGTGCTCGCGCGTGACCAGGCCGTACGGGCCGCCGGGGCTCATGATCTCGACGCGGTCGTTGAACCAGTTGACGCGCACAGGCGCGTGGGTGCCCTCGTAGGTGCGATGCATGACCGCGTTACGGACCAGCTGGTCGAGGGGCCTCGATCGGATAGTCGCGGGTCTTGACCTCCGTCGAGGCGCTGGTCAGATCGACGGCGGCGCGTACGTGCGTGCGCAACTTGTCGTCGAGCCGGCGCAGCAGTTGCGCGAGGGGTCCGTCCACGGCCTCCTCGTCGACGATCGGGTCGCCGAGCTCGGCCCCGTCGATGCGGAGGAATTGGACATACGCGCCCGGCACGAAGTCCTGCGGCCGGATCGCCAGCACCAGAATACCGATCAGCGTGGGCGTGGGGTCGGTCACGCCGAAGGTCATGCGCGTCGCTGCGAGCCGCTCCTCGTAGCTGCGCTCGTTCGCGGCGAGTACATCGGGAGCGACGGCCGATGGCAGGTACTCCTCCTCGAACATCCGCCGATTCAGGTCGACCAACTTCGCCGAGCGCACCGGTTGCAGATCGAAAGGGAGGTCCCTGAAGCGCCGCCGCTCGTTGAGCACACGCTCCTCCTGGCGGTCGGCGATCGCTCGCCGTGGTCCGAACGTGCAGATGGCCTGACGTAACTTGTCGGGAGCGTCCCCGGCGAGCCTCTCCTTGCGTTCGACGCGATCCGACTCGAGGTCGGTGGCGAGGGCTTCGAGCTCGTCGTCGGGGATCGTGATCATCAGCGCACCGTGCGGAGGCGAGCACACGGTACACGATGGCGACGGCGGGGTCACCGGCGCCCTGCGGTCGCGGTCAGGCGCCGGTCAGGAAATTGTTGAGTGCGCTCGTGAAGGCGGCGCTGCGCTCGATGTGGGGCGAGTGGCCGCACGCGCCGAGGACCAGCTCGTCGTAGCGACCGCCGCGGGCCCGGTAGGCCTCGAGGACGCCGCGCATCTGGGCGACCATCGGCTGGGCGGGGAAGGTCTCGTCGCCGGGCCAGCCGGGCACGAGGCCGAGCTTGCCGAGGTAGCCGAGGTCGAACAGGCTGGTGTCGCTGACGATGGCATCGTCGGCGCCGCGGATCCACAACACCGGCGGGCGCGGGTCGATCGCGGCGAGGGCCGAGAGGTCGAGGTACTTCGGCGACAGCGCGTTGTTCATGCCGCGCGTGCCGGGGGCGACGCCGGGCCAGTTGGGCGAGGTCGTCAGGTCGCCGGGGTACTGGTCACCGCCGATGCGGGTCGTCAGCATCGCGTCGAGATAACGCTCCTCGCGCGCGGCGTCGGTGCGAAACGGGGGCCGGTAATAGCAAGTGTTCATCACGTTGCGCGGAGCGACGGGACCCTCGCTGCCGCGCTCGCCGGCCTTGAGCAGCCGCACGAAGTCGGGGTTGGCCGTCCCGCCGCCGGAGCCCGCGAAGTCGGCGTGACAGGGCCTGCCTGCCGCGTCGCGGGTGCCGCCGAAGCCGAAGGGCGACACGGGGCTCTCGAGCACGAGCCCGGCGACGCGTGTCGGGTGATCGATCGCGAATTGCATCGCCACGCCGGCGCCGGCGGACCAGCCGACCAGGTGCACCGGATCTGTCACCTCGAGCGCTTCCAGGAATGCATGCAGGTCGTCGCTGAAGTCGCGTAGGCCACGGGTCGCGTCGGTGGGGGCGGCCTCGGTGGCGCCGTAGCCCCGCAGGTCCGGGGCGAGCACGCGAAAACGGCCGTCGATCGCGTCGATGAGCGGCTCCCAGAAGCCGCTGCTCGACACGTTGCCGTGGATCAGCACGACCGTCGGCCCGCGCTCCGGGCCGGAGGTGCGGGTGTGGATCGCCAGGCGCCTGGTCGGAACGGTCTGCGAGGTGGGCATACGAGCCGGCGAGCGTCGCACAGGCTGGTGGCGCTCGCCAGGGGTCGCCAGGGTCACCGCGCGCACAGGCTGCGCGCGGAGATCATGGCAGGGTCAGGCGACGTTGAGGCCGAGCGCGCGGCGGGCCTGGAAATAGTCCTCGCTGACGCTGTAGACCACCAGCTCGCGCAGGGCGTCCTTGGGGGTCAGGAACGACCCGAGCTCGCGCTGCTCCCTCGAGATCGCCTGCGCAGCGGTGGCGAGGTCGTTGCACATCAGGAAGCCGACGCGGTAACCGGCCAGCTCGGCGGCGCGGGCCCAACCCTTGACGTCGATGCGCTCGGCCTGGACCAGCCGCCGCAGCAACGCCCCGAGCTGCTCGACGATCGGCGGCGTCAGGTGCTGGCGCAGCTCGCGGGCGCACGCTGCCACGCCGGGCGAGGGATCGAGAGGTTTGACGCCGGAGACCAGCATGCACGCGTAGATGACGTCCTTGAGGTTCTCCGGTGAGCGGTCGATGACCATAAAGCCGTAGTGCGGCGGGTAGAGGTCGAGCGCGTGGCGGCCGACCGCGAACACGAGGTTATTCTCGCTCTTGTCGCGGATCGCGTTGGCCAGCGCGATCATCGTCGGGCGCACGCGGCCCTCGCGTTGCACGTTGAGGACGTGCAGGTCGCCGGGCTCGTCTGGCCGAAAGTACAGGTCGGGCTGGCCGAGGCCGAGTACGCCGATGACGTAGAGCAGCATCTTGCCGACCAGCGAGGGGTCGTCGTCGGGGTCGACGCGGTCGTTGGGGCGCAGCGGGTACGGCAATTGTTTGACGCGCCACGACGACAGCACCGGCGCGACCAGCCCGAGGATCGCGCCGATCGTCGGGTCCTCGTCGGGGTGGAACACGTGCCTGCGCAGGACGTCCTCGCCGAGCTTTTGCTTGATCCGGCGAAACTCCGGCTGCGGGTAGCGGTTGACCAGGGTG
>JAYUXQ010000974.1:0-3250 GCA_043752905.1 Nannocystis sp.
GCCGCGGGCATGGGGAGGCTCGGTGAGGCTGTCGGCGCGGCGGAGTCGTCCGGGGTCTCCGGGGCGGGATCGCAGGCGAGCAGCAGGGCGAGGAGGCGACGCATGCGTGATGGCTTATTGACCTGTCCCCGCGGACAGATCAGGTGTGGAGGGCGTCGCGCAGGGCCCGGCCGGCGTCCTCCAGCGCGGCGGCTGCGGCCTTGATGCCGTCCCCGAGGCTGAGGAACCCGTGGACCAGGCCGGTGTGTCTTGCGAGCTCGGCCGGGACACCGGCGCGGCGCAGGCGTTCGGCGTACTCGTCGCCCTCGTCGCGCAGCGGGTCGAAGCCGGCGGTGGCGATGTACGCGGGCGGCAGGCGCGAGAGGTCCCCGGCGAGCAGCGGCGAGGCGCGCAGGTCGGTGATGTCCTCGGGCGTCCGCAGGTAGTTCTTTAAAAAGAAGTCGATCGAGGCGGTGGTCAGCATGTAGCCGTCGCCGAACTCGCGGTGCGAGGGGTGCTGGCGGCGCATGTCGAGCGCCGGGTAGAGCAGCAGCTGGAACGCGGGCCGCACCGGCCACGCCTCGCGCACCGCGGTCTGGGCGACCACGGCGGAGAGGTTGCCACCGGCGCTGTCACCCCCGACGGCGAGGCGACGCGGGTCGAGGCCGAGCTCGGCGGCGTTGTCGGCGAGCCAGCGAAAGCCGGCGAGGGCGTCGTCGACGGCGGCGGGGAACTTGTGCTCGGGCGCGAGGCGATAGTCGACCGCGAGCACGACGCAGCGCCCGAGCGCGGCGAACAGCGAGCACGGGGCGTCGTGGGTATCGAGGCTGCCGATGACGAAGCCGCCGCCGTGCAGATACAGCAGCGCGGGGGCAGGTCGCGCGATGTCCTTCGGGGTGTAGATCCGCAGCGTCAGCGGCCCGCCAGGGCCGGGCATCGTGCGCTCGTGGACCCCGACGTCGGGGTGACGGCGACCGGCGAGCAGGCGCAGCGAACGACCGGTGCGAGCCCGGGCGACGGCCGGCTCGAGGTTCTCGAGTGCGTCGAGGCGCAGGGCGTTGCTGACGCGAACGAGGACGGCCAGCTGCGGATCGAGGAGGTCCCCCGGGGGTCGCGGACCGGCGAGTCGGGCCAGCCACGACGCCGGCAGACGGAACAATGTACGTGCGACGGTCGAGACGATCGTGTGGTGCAGTGGGTCGCGGCGAGGCATCGAGGGGGGCAGGGTAGCAGCTTTGTCGATGGGCTCGGCTCGCTGGTGATGATCGTGATGATCGTGATGATGGTGATGATTCTTCGCGCGGTGCTGACGGCGCTGTGAGCCGTCAGGGCGCCGTCGCGTCGCGCGCGTAGAGCTGGCTGACGACGACACCGCCGCCGCCGCGCACGCGCAGCACGAACTTCGCGGGGGTCGCGTTGAGGTCGGCCTGCCAGGCGAAGCAGGCCGCGCCGGCGCCGACCACCGCGGTCGTGCCGGTCAGGGGGTCGGCCGCGAGCACGGTCGACTTGCTGCGCACGGGACCGATGGTCTCGAAGCTGGCGTCGAGCTCCGTGACGCCCTCACCACTGACGGCGATCAGCGTGTAACAGCGACCGGGCTGCAGGCGAAACTCCTGCTCGAGCACCTGACCCGGGGCGAGCTTGCTGGCGATCAGGTCGCCCTCCATCTGCATGCCAGGCGCGTCTCTCTCGGCGCACTGCGCCAGCGGACCCTCGGATAACGCGGTGGCTTCCCTGGCGACCGGGTCGTCCTCGATCGGGCCGTCGAAGCCGGCCAGCGCCGAGACCGGCGCAGAGGTCGGCGGCGCGGTCGTCGTCGCTGCCGGCTCGGGACGGCAAGCCGCGAGGGCGAGCAAGGAGACGACGAGGCGTGCGCGCGAGGCAATGATCAAGTCGAAGCTCCGCGCGCAGGATAGGCCGGCGCGACGGCGCGGCGCAAGGCTCGGTACGACCTCACCACGAGGCCGGCGCGCGGTCGCGGAAGAAGCCGCCGGTGGGGCCTCCCGGTGCTTGCGTGGCCAGCCATACTGCGGTGTCGGCCCCCTCGGAGACCTCGCGCTGCGCACCCTCGCCGCCCATCGCGGTCTTCACCCAGCCGGGGCACAGCGCGTTGAAGCGGGGCTTGCGGGGGTCGTCGGCGAGCTCGCGCGCGAGCACCTGCGCGAGCATGGTCGCGCCGATCTTCGAGACCGCATAGGCGTACGACGGCCAGCCGGCGGCCTGGTGATCTCCGGCGGCGACGCGGGCCACGAAGTCCTCCATCAGGGCGACGAGGGTCGGGCGGTCGAGCGCGCCGTCGGCGAAGCGGGCCCGCAGCGCCGGCGCGAGCGCGCTGCGATCGCCGAGGCCGCTCGAGACGATGATGACGCGCGCGTGAGCCCGCATGTGCGGGAGGAGGGCCTGCGTCAGTCGCTCGGGGCCGAAGAAATTGACGGCGAGGGTGTCGCGCGCGACCTCGGGGTCGAAGTGGCGGAACATGACACCGGCGTTGTGGACCAGGACGTCGAGGCCGAGCTTGCGACGCTCGAGGCTCCCGGCGAGGCGATCGATGCTGGCCTGCGAGGTGACGTCGAGGGGGGTGAACTCGAGGCCGAGCTCCCGCGCGGCGGCGATGCCCTCGGCGGCGTTACGCGCGGCGAGCATCACGTGATAGCCGCGCTCGCCGAGCTGACGGGCGATCTCACGGCCGATGCCGCGGTTGGCTCCGGTGACGAGCGCGAGGGGCTGCTCCTGCATGCGAGCGACGATAAGGGGACGCGCGCGAGAAGGCCAGACAGATCCTCTGGATCCTCCGCTTCATCGGAGCACGAGCGGAGCGCTGGACTCGTGGGCGAGCAGCCAGCGCTTGTTGTCGTGGCCGCCGGCATAGCCGGTGAGCGCGCCCTGATGCCCGATCACGCGGTGACACGGGACGACGATGCCGAGCGGGTTCTTGCTGTTGGCGCCACCGACGGCCCGGCACGCGGTCGGGCGACCGATCGCGGCGGCCAGCTCGGCGTAGCTGCGCGTGACACCGTAGGGGATCTCCGTCAGCGCGCGCCATACGGTCTGCTGGAACTCGGTGCCGCGCGGGCGCAGCGGGAGATCGAAGTCGCGGCGCGTGCCGGCGAAGTATTCTTCCAGCTGCTGCGCGGCGCGTCGCAGGAGCGGGTCGTCGGGAGTCGGGGTGGCCGCGGGCGCCCGCTGGATGTTCATGTAGACGCCGCACAGGGCGCCGTCGCTGGCGAGCAGGCGCAGGGGTCCGAGCGGGCTCGAGATCTCGAGGGTGATG
>JAYUXQ010000975.1:0-3249 GCA_043752905.1 Nannocystis sp.
ATCCCTCCCGAGAGGTTGCGGGCGATCTTCGTGCCCTTCGAGCAGGCCGACCCGTCGACGACGCGGCGCTTCGGCGGGACCGGCCTGGGCCTGACGATCGCCAGTCGCCTGGTCGGGTTGATGGGCGGCGAGATCGGCGTGGCGAGCGAGGTCGGGGTCGGTAGCACGTTTACCTTCGATGTCCTGTTCGCCTCCGTCGGTCCCGACGCGCCGGTGCGTCGGGCCGCGCCGCCGCCGCTGTCGGCACGGGCGGCGGGGAGACGGCGCCTCGAGATCCTGCTGGCCGAGGACAACCCGATCAATCAACGCGTGGCGGTCGAGATCCTCAAGCGCATGGGGCATACCGTGACGGTCGTCAACGACGGTCGCGCCGCCGTCGAGGCGGTCGAGGCGGGCCACTTCGACCTGGTGTTGATGGACGTGCAGATGCCGATCATGGACGGCTGGCAGGCGACGGCGGCGATCCGCCGCAGCCCGCACGCGCACGCGCGACACACCCGCGTGGTCGCGCTGACGGCCCGCGCGACCGAGGAGGACCGCAAGCGCTGCATGGCGCACGGCATGGACGGTTTTTTGACCAAGCCGCTGCAGGTCGCCGAGCTGCTGCACCTGTGTGAGGAGGGTAAGGCGCCCGAGCGCGCGGCGCCACCGGTGATGGCCGCGCAGGTCGGGGAGCGCCACGCGATCGACGACTGGCCCGGTGTATTACAGCGCGTCGGCGGCTCTCCGGCGTTGCTGGCCCGGCTGGTCGGGATGTACCGCGACGAGCTGCCGGCGGTGCTCGCCGAGCTGCGCGCCACGGTGGTCAGCGGCGAGGGCCTGCGGCGTGCCGCCCATCGCATCGCCGGGACGGTCGGCATCTTCAACGCCCGCCAGGCGCTCGCGCTCGCTCGTGAAGTCGAGGAGCGCGCTCCCCAGCGACCGCCGGAGCTCGGCGCCCGCGTCGAGGCGCTGTGCGCCGAGCTGACCCGCCTCGACCGCGAGCTGTTCACCCGTAGCCAGGCGCTCGGGGCGAGCTGACCCGAAGGGCATGTTCGACAGGGCATGTCTGAAGGGGCATGTCCCGCCGGTCGGACGGGGTGGTCCGCGGGCGGGACACGTGAGGGGCATGCGCGCGGCGAAGTGCGCGACGACGCGGAGGTGAAGTATTGGCACGGAGCTTGAAGAGCGTCGTGCATGCACGAGAACATCTCCTATCAGACCGAGTATGCGCGGCGCGAGCGGGCGGCGGTCCCTCCGGTCGGCTTCGTGCCCGAGGCCGACGAGACCGAGGTTGTGACGGTCGCGCCCTCGGCGATCGAGCGGCCGCGCGAGCGAATGTTCGCGTTCGGGCCCGGGGCGCTCAGCAACGTCGAGCTGGTGGCGCTGCTGCTCGGCGGCGGTCGCTCGGAGCAGCGGGCGCTGGCGCTGCTGCAGCAGGTCGGAGGGATCGGGGGGCTGTTGCGCTGCGTGCCCGGCGAGCTGCTCGAGACGCCGGGGGTCGGCGAGGCGTCGGCGACGGCGGTGTGCGCCGCGGTCGAGCTGGCGCGGCGGATCGGCCAGATCGAGATGCCCTTCGAGTCGCCGATCCAGGGCCCGGAGGACGTGCGCAGGTACGTGCGGGCGAGCCTGCGCGGGCGCGCCCAGGAGATCTTCGTGGTGCTCGGGCTCGACGGGCGCCAGCGCGTGCGCCTGGTCCGCGAGGTGGCGATCGGCTCGCTGTCCCACGTCGAGGTCCACCCGCGTGAGGTGTTTCGCCCGCTGGTCCGCGCCGGCTCGCACTCGGTGATCCTCGTGCACAACCACCCCAGCGGGGAGCTACGACCGAGCCCGTCGGACCTGCGAGTTACTCGGAGGCTCGTCGAGCTGGGCGAGCTGCTGGGAATTCCGGTGCTCGACCACCTCATCGTCACCGATGAGGGCATGACCTCGTTCGTCGGCATGGGGCTGTTGCCGGCGCCGAAGGGGGCGCCGGAGGAGGTCGAGTGAGGCTATCGGGTCAGCAGCGGCTCCAGCGACCTCCACACGGTCTCGGCGACGAGCGCCTGACCCTCGGCGGTCGGGTGGATGCCGTCGCGCTGGTTGAGCTTTGTGTCGCCGGCGACGCCCGCGAGCAGGAAGGGGATCAACGGGACGCCGAACTCTCTTGCGAGGGAGGGGAACATGTCGCGAAAGGCGACGGTGTAGTCGGGGCCCATGTTGGGGGGGATCTGCATGCCGGCGAGCAGCACCGTCGCGCCGGCGGCCTGGCAGCGCTGGATGATCTTGGCGAGGTTGTCGCGCGTGTGCGCGACCGGAAGGCCGCGCAGGCCGTCGTTGCCGCCAAGCTCGAGCACGACCACGGCTGGCTTTTGGGACAGCTGCCAGTCGAGCCGCGCGAGCCCGCCGGCGCTGGTATCCCCGCTGACGCCGGCGTTGACGACCCGATGTCGCCGGCCCGCGGCCTTGAGCCTGGTCTGGACCAGCGTCGGCCACGCCTGCGACTGTGCGAGGCCGTAGCCCGCGGTCAGGCTGTCGCCGAGCGCGAGGATCACCGGGGCGTCGGTGATGAGGGCGACGGGAGCGGCGGGGGTCGGGCTGTCGGGCGCCGCATCGCGTGCGGGGGCCGGGGCGGGACCACAGGCGAGCAAGAGGACGAACAAGTGGGCGAGGACGGCCGTCAGGGTCGCGGGCAGGGGGCGGTGGTTCGTCATCTCGTCATCCTTCGTGCTCCGGGGGGACTTGCAGAGTACCTTGTCGCGGCGCCCATGATCGAGATCGCACGGTTGACCAAGACGCTGCGCTCCGGGGACCGCCCGGTCCAGATCCTCCATGGGATCGATCTACACGTGCCGGCAGGCGAGTTCGTGGCGATCATGGGGCCGTCGGGCTCGGGCAAGTCGACGCTGCTCGGGCTGATCGCCGGGCTCGACACGCCGACCAGCGGGAGCGTGAAGCTGGCGGGGCAGGAGCTGGTCGGGCTCGGTGAGGACGCGCTGGCTCGCCTGCGCGGTCGCACGCTCGGCTTCGTGTTCCAGTCGTTCCACCTGATCCCGACGTTGACGGCGGAGGAGAACGTCGCGGTGCCGCTCGAGCTGCGCGGCGATCGCGACGCGCGCGCGCGGGCGAAGGCGCTGCTGGCGACGGTCGGTCTGGCGGATCGCGGGCATCACTTGCCGGGTCAGCTCTCGGGCGGTGAGCAGCAGCGGGTCGCGCTGGCGCGGGCCTTCGTCGCCGAGCCGCCGATCTTGCTGGCGGACGAGCCGACCGGCAACCTCGACTCTGCCACTG
>JAYUXQ010000976.1:0-3248 GCA_043752905.1 Nannocystis sp.
CTTGAACGCGTCTGCCAGGGCTCCGAGGACGGCGCGCACGCGCGGCGTCCCCTGCCGGCCCGGCAGGCACACCGCGTAGACGGGCGGACCCGCGGCTGCGAACTCGGGGAGGACCTCGAGCAGCTCGCCGCGGGCGACCGCCTCGGCGGCCATGAAATCGAGCACCTGCGCGACCCCGACGCCACTGACGGAGGCATGCACGAGCGCGTCGCCGAACGATGCGTCGACGGAGCCCGCGGGCGTCAGCTCGCGCGTCGCCTCGTCGCCAGGCGCGGCACGAAACAGCCAGTCGCGGCGCCGCCCGCCTGGCATCACGAAGGCGAGAAGCTCGTGCCGCGCCAGGTCCTCGGGCTTTCGCGGGGTGCCGCGACGCCCCAGGTACGCGGGGGCCGCGACGGTCGTCCAGCGCGGGCGAAACAGCAGGCGCGCGACCAGGCTCGAGTCGGCCAGCGTCCCCATCCGCACCGCGACGTCGACCTGCTCGTCGACAAAGCGAGTCATGCGATCCGAGAAACGCAGCGCCACCGAGAGCGAAGGATACTGCTGGGTCAGCCGCGCGAGCGCGGGCGTCACCTGCTGCGACAGCGTGAACGGCACGGACACCGTCACGATGCCACGCGGCTCGCGGGCGCCGTGGGCTGCTGCCTCGCGACCGGCGCGCAGCAGGGCGACGGCCTCACGCGCGCGCACCAGCAGCGCATGCCCCTCGGAGCTCAGCGCCACCTTTCGCGAGCTGCGCTCGAGCAGGCGTACGCCGAGGTCCGTCTCGAGCCGCTTGATCGCCTTCGACACCGCCGCCGTCGACACTCCGAGCTGTTCGGCGGCGCGGCGAAAGCTCTGGGCCTCGGCGACGGCGATGAAGGGCAGCACCCCGGCGAACAGGTCGGACACGCTCGAGGATTAACCGATCGTTGACGATCCCGCGAGCCCCCGCCCGAACCTACCCGGAAAGTTGACGATCTCGCGCGCTCTCGCGCTCACACCGCGTCGGAGACCGACGCAAAATGAAAACCCTCGACGATCATCGGCGGCACCACGTAGCGCGTGCCGCCGTCGTCGACCACACGCTCGGGCTTGCCGAGCGCGAGCGCCTGCTTGAGCAGCGTCACCGGGCTCTCGTTGTAGCGCATGTTCTTGACCGGCCCTGCGAGCTTGCCAGCTTCAATTTTAAATGTGCCGTCGCGCGTGAGGCCGGTGGCGAGGATCTGCCGCGGGTCGAGCATGCGGTTGTACCAGAGTCGCGTGACGAGCACGCCGGACTGGACTCCGCGCACGAGCGTGGCGACATCCCCGGTGCCACCCGCCATGAACACCGAGCGCGGCGCGGGCACGGCGACGCGGCCCTGCTTGTGCGCCCACCAGCGCGGGGTCGTCAGCGCGAGCAATTTTCCACCGTCGATCCACGTGGTCTTTTGCAGCGGGAGTCCGTCGTCACCGACCGGCGTCGACGGGTACGCGGGGTCCTGCGGATCGGAGTACACGCGGATCTGCGGGCCGAACAGCTGTTCGCCGAGCGCGTTGCCGCCGGGACGCGCGAAAAAGCTGCGGCCCTCATCCGCCGCACGCGCGCCGAGTGAGCCGATCAGGAATCCCAGCAGATCGGCGACGGCCTGGGCCTCGAGCACGACTGTATAGGCCCCGGGCGCGAGCCCCGGCGCGGCCCCGCGGGTCATCTCGGCCTTGTCCGCGGCCCGCCTTGCGACCGCGGCGGCGTCGACGTCCGCGAGGCGATGCGACATCGCCCCGCCCCACCCGCTCCCGCTGCCGTCGGGCGTGCGACACGTGGTGGTCAGCGAGACCGCGGTCTCGGCGTGGTAGGCGAACAGGCCGGCGGATGTCCCGAGGGCCATGCTCCGATGGACATGTTCGTAAAGACCGGAGGCGATCAGCTGGCCGTCGCGCGCGACCTTGAGGACGCGGGCGATCGCGTCGGTGCGTTGCTCGGGGCCGAGCTGGACGACCGCGGGGTCCTCGGCGTCGACCCGCAGGTACGTCTGCGGGCCGAGCGGCGGCATGTGCTCGGGGTCCTTCGGCGCGAGCGCGGCGAGGGCCTCGGCCTGGCGCACGATCGCCGCGACCCCGGCCGCGTCGCTCACGGTGCCGGCGACCGTCGCGCTGGCCTGGTCGCGTGTCGCGGTGACGCTGACGTCGAGGCGCTCGACGTCACCCGAGGTGGTCGGCGCGTTGCCGGCGAAGCGCAGGTTCCCGCTGCGGCTGCTGCTGACCCGCACGCGGATGTCCTTGAGCGTGGCAGCCTTGAGAGCCGCCTTGACCAGCGCCTGGGCCTCGTTTCGCCGGAGGGTCATGTGCCGCTCCCGGTGTTATTGGAGGTGTTGATGACATTGACGGTGAAGCGCGCGGGCGGGCACCCGTGGCTGACCGCGTTGCTCTGCGAGGGCTCGCCCTTGCCGTCGCCGAACGACCCGCCGAGGCGGTAGCTGGCGTCGCCGCCGAGCATGTCGCACGAATTCCAGAACTCGACGGTGTTGGCCTGATACGCGACGTCACGCAGCGGTCGGGTCAACCTGCCTTTTTTGATCTCCCAGAAGAACTGCCCGCCGAACTGGAAGTTGTAGCGCTGTTGATCGATCGACCAGCTGCCGCGGCCGCTGATCAGGATGCCGTCGTCGGTCGCGTTGATCAGGTCCTCGGTGGTGTATCCCTCGAGGCCGGGCTGGAGGCTGACGTTGGGCATGCGCGGGAAGGCGACGCTGCCGTAGCCGTCGGCGTACAGGCAGCCGCGGCTGCTGGTGTCACCGACCTTGGCCGCGAGGTCGCGCGTCGTCTGCCAGCCGACGAACACGCCGTCCTCGACGAGCGACCAGCGCTGCGCCGGCACGGCCTCGTCGTCCCACGCGGTCGTCGCCAGCCCGCCAGGCTGCGTGCGGTCAGCGACGATCTGCACGCGGTCGCTGCCGATCTTGAGCTTGCCGCGCTTGTCGGGCGTCAGGAAGCTGGTGCCCGCGAAGTTGGCCTCCCAGCCGAGCGCGCGGTCGAGCTCGGTCGAGTGGCCGATGCTCTCGTGGATCGTCAACCAGAGGTTGCTCGGCGCGAGGATCACCTGCCGCTTGCCCGGCACGACCGGCGCGGCGTGGAGCTTTTGTAGCGCCTCCTCGGCGATCACGGGCGCCTGACCGACGAGGTCCGCCGCGGTGACGTGCTCGTAGCCGGCAAGCATCGGCGCGACCTCGTGGTCACGGCTGGCGAAGCGCCCGCGGCGACGATCGATCGCCGTCGCGGTCAGGCCC
>JAYUXQ010000977.1:0-7983 GCA_043752905.1 Nannocystis sp.
CGCTGCCGCATCCAAACTACGCCGACGGACCCCTGCGGTGGTTCGAGCGCGACGCCGTCGACTGGCTCGCCACATATGTGGACTCTGGCACCCGGCGCCCCGGCGCGATCGCACGTGAGGCTTGACGCCCCCCGATGAACGCCGTTTGACGGGCCGCGCCGGCGCGTAGATTGTTGCTCGCATGCAGCAGATGCGACGGGTCGTCGGGGTGATGTTGGCGGGCGTGTTCGCGTGCGGCGGCAAGGACGAGGACACCGCCGGGGGTTCCTCGAGCGGCAGCGGCAGCGGCAGCACCGGCGGTCCCGCGAACACCACCGGCGACGCGACCACCGACCCGACGACGGCGCCGGCGACCGACACCGGCGCCACCGACGTGACCCGTACGACCGGTGACGCGCCGACCTCCGGCGAGCCCGGCACGACGACCGACGTCATCACCACCCTGGGCACCGACACCAGCACCGGGGACAGCAGCGGCGGCGGCTCGAGCACGGGCGATTCGCCGGTCGGTCCGATGGTCGATGTCAGCGACCCGAAGCTGTACGAGTTCGCGTTCAAGGCCAGCGACGCCGACCCGGAGGCGAAGCAGGCCCTGGGCACGCAGCTGGCCGAGCTCGACACCACGGTGACGCCCATCGGCAAGCTGGTGGTGTACCTGCATGGTGCGGGCGCGCCGGAGACCTGCGGGTCCAAGTCGCACGGGGTCGTGCTGGCGAAGATGGGCTTTCACGTGCTGCACCCGTGCTACGTCAGCGACTACGGGGTCGACAAGTGCGGCGACGACATCGGTGGTTGTCGGCTCGAGGCCTTCGAGGGCGTCGACCATCACCCGGTCATCGACATCACGCCGCCGGACAGCATCGAGACGCGGGTGGTCAGGGGCCTCGAGTATCTGCAAGCGATGCACCCCGGCGGCGACTGGCAGTACTTCATCGTCGACGGCAAGCCGCGCTGGACGGAGATCGTCATCTCCGGCATCTCGCACGGGGCGAGCTCGTCGGGCGTGATCGGGATGGTCCGCGAGGTCGACCGCGCGGTGATGCTCTCGGGTCCGCTCGACACCGATCAGGCCTGGCTCAAGGGCGTCCCGCTGACCCCGATCGATCGCTTCTACGGCTTCACCCACACCGCCGACCCGCAGCACCCGGGCCACCTCAAGAGCTTCGGCGACATGATGCTGCCGGGCGATCCGGTCGTCGTCGACGCCGCCACGCCGCCCTACGACGGCTCGCATCGCCTCGTCACCTCCGCCCCGACCGGCGACGGTCACGGCTCGACGCAGGCCGGCGGCGCGTCGCCCAAGGATGGTCAGGACGCCTACCTGTTCCTGCCGGTGTGGCGCACGATGTACGGCGTCGAGTGACGCTCAGGCGCCGAGCTGCGGGCCCGCGCTCGCGGCCCGCAGGCGCACGAAGGCCGGGTGCTCGCCGATCAGCCGCAGCGCCTGGGCCAGCAGGCGGATGCCGGGCTCGACGCGGTGCCAGGTCGACACGCCGCTCGGGTGCGGCAGGCAGATGACGTCGCAGTCGACGCCGTGATAACGCACGCGTCGCTGCACACCGACGACCTCGACGAGCGGACCCTTGTGCCCGAGCACCTGCTCGATCGCCAGGCCGCCGACCGGCAGCACCAGCCTGGGCTGGAGGATCTGCGTCTCACGGGCCAGGAAGGGCTGGCAGCGAGCGATCTCCTCGCGGTCGGGGCGACGGTCGCCGCCACCGGTCGCCTTGCCCGGGAAGCAGCGGGCCACCGCGCTCATGTACACGCCGCCGCGGAACATCGCCTCGTCGACGCCTGTCCCCGCCTCGAACCAGCGAAACAGCGTACGCCCTGCCGTCCACGCGAAGGGCCGGCCGATCGCACCCTCGTGCGGCCCCGGTGCCTGCCCGACGAGCAGCACCTCGGCAGCGATCGCGGGGCCGTGCACCGATGGGCCATGCATCGACGGGCACGCCTCGCAGGCCCGGAGCTGGCGATGGAGCACGGCGAGGCGGCGGCGGGGGTCCGGCATGCGGGTGGGCGAGTTATGACCCGCCTGCCACGTCGATGCCAGCTGCTTACCAGCCAGCCAGCCAGCCAGCCAGCTCAGCCGGGTTCGGGTTCCTTGTCTCGCACCAGCCACTTGCCGTCGAGCACGTCGGCCATGCGATGCTGCTCGCTGGCGACGGCCTGCTTCTCGATCTTGCTGCGCCCGTGGCGGATGCGCTGCTCCTCTGCCAGTCGCGCCTTTTCGGCGCGCGCCTTGGCCTTGCGAAAGCGACTCAGATTAATGACATCAGCCATGATCGTTACGACGACGGCGAGCATATAGGACGTGTGTTGCAGGTACCAGCGCCCTTTTTGCGTCGCTCGATCGCTCACGACCGGCGCGTCACTCGCCTACTGAACGCTCGATGAGCATCGCCGATGGACCAAAATCATCGCGACATCGACCTTCGCGACGCGAAGCTGTCGCTCGCCGACCTCGAGATCGATCCACAACAGGGCTTGCGCGGTCGATGACGTTGTTTCGTGGGCGCGCCGGAAAGCCGGCGCCGCCGATGCCGCGTCGTCTGGGCTATCCTCGCCGCTTCCGGAGCCCCTGACTTATGCATCGACGCATCCATGCCCTGACCTTCACCTGCATTTTCATCGGCGCCTGCGGCGGCGGCAAGAGCGACAGCGACAGCGAGGCGAGTGACACCGGCGCGACCGGCACCGACACCACCGGCACCAACGCCACCGACGCCACCGACGCCACCGACTCGATCGGCATGAGCTCGGCGCCGACCACCTCCGGCGACGACGGCTCGGGCAGCGCGAACCCGACGCAGGACAGCGGGACCGCGACCGGGAGCACGGCCGGCGGCGTGACGACCACCGGCGACACGGCGACCACCGGCGGCGACCCCGACCTCATGAAGCTGTGCGAGGCGTGGTGCAGCAAGAACGCCGGGTGTCAGGCCAGCCAGCCCGATGGCTGCGCGGCGGACTGCTTCGCGGAGCTGGGCAGTGGGGAGAGCGTGTGCGCCGAGGCGGAGCAGGCGCTGTTGAACTGCATGCTCGGGATGACCTGCGAGGAGTTCGTCGCGTTCACCGACAAGGAGGACCCCGGCCCGTGCGCGGCCGAGTCCAGCGCGGTCGACGAGGCCTGTGCGGATCAGGCGTGCACCGGCAGCATCGGCACCAGCGAGGACAGCTCCGAGTGCTCGTACAGCGTCGACTGCCCGAACCAGCCGTTGCGGGAGATGCAGTGCACCGTCGAGACCTGCACCTGCCTGGAGGACTTCAAGGAGGTCGGCACCTGCCCGGCGATGGGCGTGTGCATGACCCTGGAGGACATCGGAGCGAAGTCGATGGACTGCTGCGGCTTCGCCTAGGCGACGTGCTCGCCCCAGATCTGCGCCTCGGACAGCCCGAGCTCGGCGAGCTCCGCGGCGCGCAGCTCGGCCTCCTCGGCGCAGAAGAATTCGTCGAGCGGCGGCGGCGGCACGGCGGTGCCCGCCAGCATCGCGTGCGCCTGGCCACGGTGGTGGATCTGGTGCTGGAACAGGTGTGCCAGCAGGCGACGGACCGACTCGTACTTCACGCCGGTGCGCCGAAGGATCGCCACCGGTCGCTCGAGCGGGTCGTCGGCGAGCCCGCGACACGCGCTGATCAATCGCCGGTCGACCGCATGCTGGGCCGCCAGCAGCGCGGCGCAGTCGGTGAACGGCTGCTCGGGCGCGAAGAAGCCGCGCGCGTCCGGGTTGACCGGCTCGCCCCGTAGCGCCCGCTCGAGCGCGTCGACGTAGTACCAGTCGACCGTGACGTTGTGGTTGAGCGTCGCCCGGATGCTCGGGAAAAAACTCGTGCGCGTGGCGACGAACTCCGCCGGCGTCAGCCGCAAACACGCCGAGAGCAGACGATGGTTGGCCCACGCGTTGTTGCAGGCCATCGTGAAGAAGTGGTGCGACAGACCCGACATTGTCCGGCGAACATAGTTGCGAAGCCCGTGCACGCGCAAGCGTGGTGTACCCTCGGGAGCATGGTTTAACCCACGAAACCAGCCGGCGAGGCGTGCCTGACCTGCGTGGACCAGGGCGCGTCGACGCAGACCTGCGGGCCGGAGTGAGCGCCGCGCGTGCACCTTCCGGTGCACGCGCACGAGGTCACGGCGCGCTCTGCAGCGCGACCGCCACGGCGATGCGGTCGAGCTCATAGCCGATGCATTGCTCGCCGCGCCGCGCGAACTGGACGTCGAGCGCGTAGCTGTCCGCGCCGGCCACGAGCACGCCCGCGGTGCCCTCGGCCTGGAGCAGCGACGCCTCGCCGAACGCGAGGCGGACCAGCGCCAGCGCCTCGTAGTTGCACACCCAGTCGTCGCCGCCGACGGGCTCGTCCTCGAAGGTCGGCACCAGCGGGCACGCGCCCATCTCCACGTCGAGGGTCAGCGGCGCGAAGCCTGCCACCAGCGCGTCCGCGTCCGCGTCCGCCTGACCCTGGCCCGGCTTGAACCGGAAGCCGGTGACGGCCCCGTAGCGCAGCTGGTCCCCGCTGCGCAGGAACATCAGGCCCGTGTGCGGGAAATGGAGGGACGGGATGTACTCCTCTTGATAGAAGACCGCGAGGGTCTCGCCGACCTGCACATCGGGCAGCGGGCCACCCTTCACGGTGAACTTCACGGCGCCCGCCATCGGGCACAGGAACTCGAGCGCGAGGGCGTCGTCCGCCTGCTCGCTCGCCGTCACGACGCAGGTCTCGTCGACCCCCACCTGATCGCTCGTCACGTACGCGTCGTAGTGGTCCGAGGGCAGCTTGCATTCCTCGGCGACCGGCTCCCCGGTGTCGCCGTTGGTCGCGTCGCCCGCGCTGGTGAATTCCGTGTCGCCGTTGGTCGCGTCGCCCGCGCTGGTGAATTCCGTGTCGTCGCCGGGCACCGTGGTCGCGTCCGGAGAGGTGGTCGTCTCCGCCCCCGTGGTCGCGGTCACGTTGAGCCCGGTGGCATCGGTGGCATCGGTGGCGGTGGCGTTGCCGGTGTCGCTGGCGGAGGCCGACTCGCTCGACGATCCGCTCGACGAGCCCTCGGGGACATCATCGTCCTTGGCCGGACACGCGGTGAGCAGGATAAGACAGGAGATGGGGAGCAGAAGTCGATAAGCCATGCCGAGGTCTTAGCAAGACACATGCCATCGAGAACGGCGAACTCCCTACCATTGTGATGGAAGATGAGGTCCGACGACGACAGGTCTGCCTGCGAGTGACATCCATGTCGCGGAGGCGCTCGCCCTACACCGGGCACGGACAGTGCTGCGCACGGCGATCGCCTTCGAGGCGAGCATGTCGTTCGACCCGTCGGCCGCGCCGCCACGATCCGCAAGACCGGCCAGAGCCGGGCGGATCTTCCCGCTTGGCGCACACCCCCCGGGCGGGCATCCTGCGCGGACCTGGAGATCCTTACGATGCATTACTCGCCGCGTTCCCTGCCCCTCGCCCTCGTTCTACTCATTTCTGCATGCAACGGTGGCGGCACCACCACGGAGTCGGCCGGCTCCGACACGGACACCACCGGCGACGCCGAGACCAACGGCGCCGGCACCACCACGAGCCCGAGCACCGGCGACGGGGCGACGGCCACCTCCGAGCCGCCGACCTCGACCACCGTCGAGCCCACGACCGACGAGCCCACCACCATCGAGCCCACCACCGCCGACCCCACCACCGGCGGGATGACGACCATCGCCACCGAGACCGCGGCCTGCGGCAACGGTGTCGTCGAACGTGGTGAGGAGTGCGACGACGGCAATGATGTCGACGACGACGAGTGCACCAACAGCTGTCTCGGCAGCGAATGTGGCGACGGCGTCAAGAACGCCGGCGAGGAGTGCGACGACGCCAACGACGACAACAACGACGCCTGTCTCGACAGCTGTCAGCTCGCCATCTGCGGCGACGGCATCGTCGGGCCGGGCGAGGCCTGCGACGACGGCAACGTGATCGACGACGACGAGTGCTCCAACGTCTGCATGGCCGCCGGCTGCGGCGACGGCATCGTCCAGCCCGGCGAGGAGTGTGACGACGCCAACGATAACAACGACGACGCCTGCGTCTCGTGCACGCTCGCGGTCTGCGGCGACGGCGTGGTGCTCGAGGGCACCGAGCAGTGCGACGACGGTAACGTGCTCGACTCGGATGCCTGCCTCTCCACCTGCGAGCCCGCCACCTGTGGCGACGGCTTCGTCCAGGCCGGCGTCGAGGATTGCGACGACAAGAACCAGGTCGACGCCGATGCCTGCAGCAACGCCTGCAAGACCGCCACCTGCACCGACAAGCTGAAGAACGCCGCCGAGACCGACATCGACTGCGGCGGCGGCACCTGCTCGGATTGCGCCGACGGCAAGGTGTGCAAGGTCGCCGACGACTGCACCTCCGGCACCTGCACCAACGGCAAGTGCGCCCAGCAGACCCTCATGGTCCCCAACTGCATGGCGGCCAACGTCACCGCCGCGATGGTGTTCCCGATGGTCCTGCAGCCGAGCTGCAACTGCCACCAGGGCGGCTCGGGTGGCCTGGTGATGAGCAGCGTCGCCACCCTCCTCGGCAACACCGTCAACGTCGACGCCTCGCAGGCCGACATGAAGCGCATCACCCCCAACAACGTCGACCAGAGCTACCTGCTCTACAAGGTGTTCGGCCAGCAGAACAACGTGCCGGGCGGCGGCGGGAGCAAGATGCCCCTCGGTAGCATGTTGACGCCCACCCAGCAGTGCCTGCTGGTCAACTGGGTGAAGAGCGGCGCGAAGTGATCGCGCGCTGAGATCACACGCCTGCGAGCGCCGCCTCGGTGGCGCGCAGCAGGGGTTCGGCGCTGACCGGCGCGCCGGTGGCGTGGGTCATCCACACGTCCGGCGTGACCGCGCCGAGGGTCGCCATGCGCTCGAACTCCGGGCCGAGCGCGCCGGACGCGTGCAGGTGCTCCTCGATCTGGAACGCGATGAGGTGCCCGAGCGGGTAGTCCGCGAGGTACAGCGGATACGAGATCATGTGGCTGTACACGCCGAGCAGCGGCGTGCCCGACCCGCCGAGCACCGGCGCATAATACCGATCCCAGATCTCCTCCGAGATACGCACCACCGCCTCGCGCAGCTGCGTCGGCGTCGCGTCCGGGTGATCGTACATCCAGTGCCACGTGGCGACGTCGACCAGCGCCACGCCGGCGATCTCCCACGTCTGCCAGAAGTCGTTGAGCACCCGCTCCCGCTCGCTCGCCGCGTCCGGCTGCTTCAGGCCGAGCAGCTCGAGGTCACGCGCCTGGAACACGAACGCCAGCGCCTCCGTGAACGCGTTGCCCGGCACGCCCGCGAGCAGCGTGTGGTCGACACCGTCGAGCGAGAACACCTGCTCGACGTTGTGCCCGAGCTCGTGCACCGCGATGTTGTAACCCTTGTAGTCCATGCCGCCGGCCCCGACGCGCGTGCGCAGCCGCGGGAAGTCCCCGCGCCGCATCGCCTGCAGCGCGTGCCCGGCCCCGCGCGACGGCTCCACGCGGATGCGGTCCGCCAGCCAGCGCGCTTTGTCCTCGGCGAAACCGAGGCCGCGAAGGACCTCCGGGAGGGCCCGCGCGAACGCCTGTGCGTCGGGGTAGCGCTCGCGCGTCATCGCGTCGAGCGTCGGCTCGGGCGGCGCGCCGCCGGCCTTGAAGCCCGCGTACCACAGGTCGACCGGCTCGAGCGGCCGACCGAGCCGGGCCTCGATCACCTTCGCCACCTTCGGCACCAGCGGCGAGCCGAGCACCTGCTCGAGCAGCGCCTTGACCCGCGCCTCCGGCAGTTCGCGCCCGAGCTCGAAGCTGCGGGCGATCGCGCTCGGGGCGGTCGGTACGTACGGGTCCTCGCGGCGCGCCGCGTGGAACTGGGCCAGCAACTTCGCGTAGCGCGCGTCGGGCTCGGGCGCGCCGTCCAACCTCGGCGCCGCGTCACGCTTCGGCGCGTCGGCCTCGATCGTCTCCGGCGGCGCCGCGCCGAT